>NZ_JBFAOU010000153.1:0-19891 GCF_040675365.1 Catellatospora sp. NPDC049609
GAGCGCATCGCCTGGCGCACCGGCTTCGGCACCGCCGTCACCGGCGTGGAGACGCCGGTGCCGATGAGGATGCGGGCCAGCTCCTTGGCGGTGGGCCGGTCGTGCGGCCGCAGGCTGATGCAGCGCACGATGAACGGGCGCACGGCCGCGGGCAGCGGGGCCAGGTCGAAGCGACCCTGGGTGACCTGGTTGATCTGCTCGAACATGCTGCCGCCGGAGATCAGCGTCTTGCCGGTGGCGGCGAAGTACAGCGTCGCGCCGAGGGAGAAGACGTCGCCCGGCGGCCCGGAGTCCTCGCCCTGGATGCGCTCGGGCGCCATGTACGACGGGGTGCCGACGTTGACTCCCGTGGTCATCCGCTCGGCGTCGGAGGCGAGCGCGATGCCGAAGTCGATGATGTGCGGCCCGGCGTCGTCGAGCAGCACGTTGGCGGGCTTGAGGTCGCGGTGGATGAGGCCGGCGCGGTGGATCGAGGCCAGCGCCTCGGCCAGCCCGGTGGCCAGGGTCATCACCGCGGGCACGTCCAGCGGGCCGCCGGACAGCACCCGCTGCTCCACGCTCGGGCCCTCGATGTACGTCGTCGCCAGCCACGGCGACTCCGTCTCGGTGTCGGCGTCCACCACGGCCGCGGTGAACAGCGGGTTCACCAGCCGGGCCGCGGCCACCTCACGGGTGAACCGGCGCCGGAACATCGGGTCGGCGGCCAGCTCCGGCCGGATCACCTTGATCGCGACGTAGCGCCCGCTCGGGGACTGTCCGAGGTAGACGCGGCCCATACCGCCCCCGCCCAGCACGCCGACCAGCCGGTACGTCGCGACGAAGTTCGGGTCGGTGGTTCCCAGCGGCCTCATGCGTCACCCTCAGACGGCTCCCAGTTTTTGCGGCTTCCGCGCGGCATACTATCCCCATCGATCCGTCCGGCCGGTTCGACACCACATGCCACCGTCGTGATTGGATGTGCCGACTGGGAGCGCTTAGGCAGCCATCATGCCGTGCCGTCCGGTTCGCCGCGCACCCGGCCCCAACGAATTCCGTGGATTGGTACGGCTGTACGAAGTCGGCGTAGAATGCCTGTTCATGGGGCACGCACACCAGCCGTCGATGTTCGATCTCGCCGAGCGCGCCGAGCTCGGCCCGCTCGCCGGGGCGGTGACCAGGCACGCGCTGACCCGCGGCGCCTGGGTCGACCACCTGCCGGGCTGGGTCCGCGGCTCGGAACAGGTGCTCGAGACACTGCTGGATCAGGTCGACTGGCGGGCCGAGCGGCGCGAGATGTACGAGCGCGAGGTCGACGTGCCCCGGCTGCTGCGCTGGTACGGCCCCGGCGAGCCGCTGCCGCACCCGCTGCTGGCGCAGGCCCGCGCGCAGCTCAGCGCGTACTACGCCGACGAGCTGGGGGAGCCCTTCACCACGGCCGGGATGTGCCTCTACCGCTCCGGCCGCGACAGCGTGGCCTGGCACGGCGACACCATCGGGCGGGGCTCGCACAGCGACACCATGGTCGCCATCGTCTCGTTCGGCGAGCCGCGCCCGCTGCTGCTGCGCCCGCGCGGCGGCGGCGAGTCCAGCATCCGGTTCCCGCTCGGCCACGGCGATCTGGTCGTGATGGGCGGCTCCTGCCAGCGCACCTGGGAGCACTGCATCCCGAAGACGGCCCGCCACGTCGGCCCGCGCGTCAGCGTCCAGTTCCGCCCCGCCGGGGTCGCCTGACCAACCGGCAGGGCGGAGACGACCGCCGCCCGCGGCTCAGGCCGGTTCGGTGCCCAGGCCGAGGCGTTCGCGGAGCTTGCCGCGGCGGTCCTCCAGCACGGCGACGAGCGCTTCCTGCTCCTCCGCGCTGGAGATGAGGAGGCTGACGTCGCCCGGGTCGGACGGCCCGTCCTCGCGGTTGCCGACCTCCGCGCGGATCTTCTGGGCCTGGCCGCGCAGCTCCGCGATCATGGCATCGACCTGGTCCAGCTCACGCTGCATCGCATGCTCGTCAGTCATGGGTCCATTGTCCGCATTCGCCTGCGTCCCCGGGGCGCTTCCGCCCGGCGTCCCTCCCCTTCGGGCTGGATCGACGTGGCGGGCCTGCGGGCCGGATCGCGGGGTGGGCGCGGGTGCGCGTACCGCTGTCCGGTATGGCGGAGGCGGGGGCTGTGCCCGCGCGGCGCGGTGATCCATACTGCCGCAGTGACCATGCCCCCCGAGAACCTGATCGAGTTTCTCCGCCAGTGCGGCGTGGCCCTGTGCCTGGCCGGGGAGACGGCCAACCGCATCCCCGACGAGCTGGTCGCCATCGCCGACGCGTACGGCGTGGACGACGTCGAGTTCCTCGTGGTGCCGACCGGGGTGTTCGTCCGCTCCCGCGACGGCGGCGGGGGCGTCGTGGTGGACTTCGCCAACGCGGACGGCCCGCCGCTGCGGCTGGACCAGGTGGACCAGCTCTACAAGCTGTTCGAGCAGGTCAAGGCCGAGCCGATCCCGCCCGTCGAGGGCATCGCGCGGGTGCAGGACATCCTCGACGCGCCGCCGCGGTTCGGCTCGCTGGTCCCGGTGCTCGGCCACGGCGTGCTCACCGTCGGCATCGGCCTGCTGTTCGTCCGCGACGGCCGGGCGCTGCTCAGCCTGGCCGTGCTCGGGTTGCTGGTGGGCGTGCTGCGGCTGCTGGCCGAACGGGTGCAGGTGCTGTCGCTGGCGCTGCCCGTGGCGGCGGCCATGCTGGTGACCGTGCTCGCCTACCGGTACAGCCCCGAGCTGGGCGCGGACCCGGCCAGCCTGCTGATCCCGCCGCTGGCCACGTTCCTGCCGGGCGCGGCGCTCACCCTCGGCGCGCAGGAGATGGTCACCCGTTCGATCATCAGCGGGGCGAGCCGCCTCGTGTCCAGCGTGTACGTGCTGCTGCTGCTCACCTTCGGCATCTACGCCGGGATGCAGCTCGCCGGTCCCGCGCAGGCCGCCCCCGTGCCCGAGGACCTCGGACCGTGGTCGCCGTGGGTGGGGGTGCTGGTCTTCGGGGTGGGCATCTACCTCAACAGCGCCGCGCCGCCGCGGTCCCTGCCCTGGCTGCTGATCACGCTCTTCATCGCGTACGGTGCGCAGTTCCTCGCGGGCCGGTGGACCGGCGGCGTGTTCGCGGCGTTCGTCGGCGGGCTGCTGATCGTGCCGCTGGCCAACGCGGTGCAGCGGCTCGGCGGGCCGCCCGCGCAGGTCGTCTTCCTGCCGTCGTTCTGGCTGCTGGTGCCCGGTGCGCTGAGCCTGGTCGGGCTCAGCGGCCTGACCGGGCTGGTGGAGCTGTCCGGGACCGGGCGGTCCAACCTGATCACCGCGTTCCTGACCGTGGTGGCCGTGTCGCTGGGCGTCCTGGTCGGCTCCAGCCTGCTGTCCAACGTCACCGCCGGCTCCCGCCTGCTCACCTCCCGCTCCGCCTGACCCCGGCCGCCCGGTGCGGGGCTGAGCCCGGGGGCAAGATCGCTGTTCCGTGTCGAAAACCGCAGCCAGACTGCGTGAAGTGACACGGAATGGCGATCTTCGCGGGGGAGCTGCGATCTTGTCAGGTGCCGAGCTGGCCGACGTCGGTGATGGTGACGACGGCCTGGCCCTGCTCGTCGGAGGCGGCCAGGTCGACCTCGGCGCTGATGCCCCAGTCGTGGTGACCCTCGGGGTCGTCCAGGATCTGGCGCACCGTCCACACGTCCTTGCCCTGCTCGATGATGATGCGGGCCGGGCCGCGCGCGTCGGGGCCGATGCCGATCTCGTCGTAGAGCTCGAAGTACGGGGCGAGGGCCTCGCGCCAGGCCTCGCTGTCCCAGCCGTCCGCGCCGTCCAGCTCGCCGAGCGCCTCCCAGCGCCGGCGGGCGGCCAGCTCGACCCGGCGGAACAGGGCGTTGCGCACCTGGATCCGGAACGCGCGCACGTTGCGGGTGACCGCGGGCGGCGCGGCCTCGACCGGCGCCGCGCCGGGGTTGGTCAGCTGCTCCCACTCGTCGAGCAGGCTGGAGTCGACCTGGCGGACCAGCTCGCCGAGCCACTCGATGACGTCGTGCAGCTCCTCGGTCTTGGCGTCCTCGGGCACGGTCTGGCGCAGCGTCCGGTACGCGTCGGCGAGGTAGCGCAGCACCAGGCCCTCGGACCGGGTCAGGCCGTAGAAGCTGACGTACTCGGTGAAGGTCATGCCTTGCTCGAACATGTCGCGCACGACGGACTTCGGGGACAGCCGGTGGTCGTCGACCCACGGGTGGCCCTTGCGGTAGGACTCGAACGCGACCTCCAGCAGCTCCTCGAGCGGCTTGGGCCAGGTCACGCCTTCGAGCAGCGCCATGCGCTCCTCGTACTCGATGCCGTCGGCCTTCATCTGCGCGACGGCCTCGCCCTTGGCGCGGTCCTGCTGGGCGTAGAGGATCTGCCGCGGGTCCTCCAGCACCGCCTCGATGATCGACACGACGTCGAGGGCGTAGCCGGGGGAGTCCTTGTCGAGCAGCTCGATCGCGGCGACCGCGAACGGTGACAGCGGCTGGTTGAGCGCGAAACCGAGCTGCAGCACGTCGGTGACCCGGATGCGGCCGTCCTCGGTCTGCTCGACGATGCCCGCGGTGCGCAGCGCCCGGTAGATCGAGATCGCCCGGCGGATGTGCTTGCGCCGTGCCGCGGGGGTCTCGTGGTTGTCGGTGAGCAGGTGGCGCATGTTGTCGAAGGCGTCGCCGCCGCGCTCGATCACGTTGAGCACCATGGCGTGGCTGACGTGGAAGCTGGAGGTCAGCGGCTCGGGCTCGGCGCCGACCAGGCGCTCGAAGGTGGGCTGCGCCCAGCCGACGAAGCCCTCCGGCGGCTTCTTCTTCACCAGCTTCTTCATCTTCTTCGGGTCGCCCGCGGCCTTGGCCACGGCCTTCTCGTTCTCGACCACGTGCTCGGGGGCCTGCACGATGACGGTGCCGAGGGTGTCGTATCCGGCCCGCCCGGCGCGCCCGGCGATCTGGTGGAACTCACGCGCCTTGAGCAGCCGCATCTTCTGCCCGTCGAACTTGTTCAGGCCGGTGAACAGCACGGTGCGGATGGGCAGGTTGATGCCGACGCCGAGGGTGTCGGTACCGCAGATGACCTTGAGCAGGCCGGCCTGGGCGAGCTGCTCCACCAGGCGGCGGTACTTGGGTAGCATGCCGGCGTGGTGCACGCCGATGCCGTGGCGCACCAGCCGGGACAGCGTCTTGCCGAAGCCCGCGGTGAACCGGAAGTTGCCGATCAGCTCGGCGATGGCGTCCTTCTCGGCGCGCGTGCTCATGTTGATGCTCATCAGCGCGCTGGCCTGCTCCAGGGCGGCGGCCTGGGTGAAGTGCACGATGTACACCGGCGCCTGCTTGGTGGACAGCAGCTCCTCGATGGTCTCGTGCAGCGGCGTGGTGACGTACGAGTGGATCAGCGGGACGGGCCGCTCGCCGGAGCTGACCACGGCGGTGGGCCGCCCGGTGCGCCGGGTCAGGTCGTCCACGAACCGGCTGACGTCGCCCAGGGTGGCCGACATCAGCACGAACTGGGCGTCCTCCAGCTCCAGGATCGGCACCTGCCATGCCCAGCCCCGGTCGGGCTCGCTGTAGAAGTGGAACTCGTCCATCACGACCTGGCCGACGTCGGCGTCCGGGCCGTCGCGCAGGGCCAGGTTGGCCAGGATCTCCGCGGTGCAGCAGATCACCGGCGCGTCCGGGTTGACCGCGGCGTCGCCGGTCATCATGCCCACGTTCTCCGGGCCCAGCGCCGCGCACAGCGCGAAGAACTTCTCCGAGACCAGCGCCTTGATGGGCGCGGTGTAGAAGGACCGCTTGCCCTGCGCCATGGCCGCGAAGTGCGCGCCCAGCGCCACCATGCTCTTGCCGGAGCCGGTGGGGGTGCTCAGGATCAGGTTCGCCCCGGAGACGATCTCGATCAGCGCCTCCTGCTGGGCGGGGTAGAGCGTGATCCCCTGCTCGGTCACCCAGGTCGAGAAGGCGTCGAACAGGGAGTCGGGGTCGTTGTCGCGGGGGAGGTGATCAGTGAGCGCCATGGTCCGTAAATAGTCTCACGTCGCCAGCTCGGCGAGCGCCTCCCGTAGCCACGCCCGCTCGGCGCGGCTGGTGGCGCGCGCCACTACGAGCATGCCCCGGCGGAACAGGTCGGGCTGCTCGTCGGCGCGCTGCGGCCGGTCTCCGGTGTAGAAGAAGCTCGCGGGCGCCTCCAGGAAGTCCAGCCGCCGCCGCAGCACCGCGGCCTGCGCGCCGCGGTCGCCGAGCCGGCCGAGGAAGGCCAGCAGCACGTTGAACCGGGTGCCGTCGGTGACGTCGAGGTCGGCCGGATCCCGCAGGCGCCGCACCAGTTCCGCGCGCCCGGCGTCGGTCAGCTCCAGGGTGTGCCGCTGCGCCGCGACCGCGCCGGGCTCGCGGCGGCGCACGAGCAGCCCGGCCTTCTCCATCCTCGTGATCGCCGGGTAGAGGCTGCCGTCGCTGATCGGCCGCGCGTGCCCGGCCAGCTGGGCGATTCGGGTACGCAGCTCGTACCCGTGCAGCGGCTGCTCAGCCAGGAAACCGAGGATCGCGAGTTCGATCACACCGCATATTCTGCCTTGCCTCGATTCGAGGTATCTGGCTAACCTCATGCCTCGAATCGAGGTATTACAGGAGGGCCGAATGGAGATCGACGGTGCGTACGGGACACGGCTGCACGTCACGGAGTTCGGCGGGAGCGGGCCGGGCATCCTGCTGCTGCACGGCCTGACCGATCACGCGGGCACATGGGCCTCGACCGCAGCGTGGCTCACCGCGTACGGCCGGGTGGTCGGCTACGACGCCCGTGGGCACGGCCGCAGCGGGCGCCCCGACGGGCCGTACCACCGGGATGCGTTCGTCGGCGACGCGGCGGCGGTGATCGAGCGGCTCGGCCTGGGCCCGGCGCTGGTGATCGGGCACAGCATGGGCGGGCTGACCGCGTGGCAGCTCGCCGGCCGCCGCCCGGAGCTGGTGCGCGGCGTCGTCATCGGCGACATGAGCCCGGTCACCCCGGCCGACGGCCTGCGCCGCTGGCGTGACTGGCTCGACGACTGGCCGGTGCCGTTCGCGTCGCTCGACGAGGTCCGGGCCTACTTCGGGGCCGCGCGACCCGCGCTGGGCGAGGTGTTCGCGGGGGTGATGCGGCAGGGCCCCGACGGCTGGTGGCCGCTGGCGCACCGGGCGCACGTGCTGGCCGCGGCCGAGCACTGGCAGGCCCGGGACCACCGCCCGGAGCTGGCCCTGGTGCGCTGCCCGGCGCTGGTCGTCGCGGGCGGCCGCAGCGACGAGCCGGTCGAGCGCCAGCGTGAGGCGGCCGCCCTGCTGCCCGACGCCCGGTTCGCGGTGCTCCCCGAATCCGGCCATGTCCTGCACCGCGAGGACCCCGCCGGCTGGCGCGCCGCCGTCGAACCCTTCACCGCCACCCTGCTCCGCTGACCACCGACCCCGAGATCGCGACGATCTTGCGCGAAGTGTTGGGGATATGCCCGGAAGGGGCGTGTCGTCCCCACCGTACGCGCAAGATCAACGGACAAAGGGGCGGCGGCGGGGGGCGGTGGTGACCGCGCCCCGCCGCCGGGTGAGGTGTCAGCGCTTGGGCTGGTTGTGTTTGGGCTGGTTGGACTTCTTGGACTTCATGGTGGTGGGCGAGGCGCCGTCCTGCTGCTGTTTGCGCTGCATGGTGGCGGTGGCCGAGTGTTCATGGTCGGCGTCGGCGTCGGCGTGGTTCATGGAATGCGCGCTCATGCCGCCGGCCTGGTGCTGCTGCGAGGCGCCCGCGTGCGGGGCGTCCTCGTGCTGGGCGGCGCGGGGGTTGCGGTCGGGTCGGTTGCTGTTCTTCGCCATGGTGGTGATGCCTCCTCGGGCTGGGCTCAGCGCCCTGCTGACACCCACGATCACGCTAGAAGAGCGGCGGCGGTCAAGGCGGCAGAATGGACATTCTCGGCATACCCGTTGGTAACGAAGGGCAGGCTCGTCTCACACCTGCGACAGGGTCGGGGGACCTGGTGCCGGGCGCCAGGTCAGTGCGGTGGCGGGGGCGTCGAGCCGGCAGGTCCACAACCGGCCGTCGACGCCCACCACGGCGGCGTACGCGACGCCCGTGGCGTCCACCGCGACCGCCGGCGCGCCGGTGAACAGCACCCCGGAGCCGTGCCAGGACGGGTGCTCGCCGGGCGGGTGCGGGTCGCAGACGTCGATCCGGCCGTCGTCGTTGCGGCGCACCAGTTGCAGCCGCCCATCGCGCAGCAGCCCGGCGACGGCCCCGAGGCCGCCGTTGGCCGGGACCGTCGAGGTGCCGGTGTCCTGCGCGATCGTGAGCGTGGCGCCGTCGGCGTGCCCGACGGTCACCGGACCGTCCACGCCGGACCCGTTGCGCACCACCGACACCGTGCCGTCCATCGGGCCGTGCATCAGCACCCGCCGCTTGGCGAAGCGCCCGCCGGGGCTGTCACGGGTCCAACACAGCAGCTCGTCGTCGGTCACCGCGTAAAGGTCGGTGCGCGGGCCCGCGGTGACCGCCACCAGGGCGTCGCGGATCCCGTCGCCGTCCAGGCCGGTCCACGGACCCCAGCCGCCGTCGCCGGTGCCGGTCCGCACGCTCGCCCCGCGCCCGAAGTCGCGGACGAACAGGGTCAGGCCGCCGTCGGCGTCGGCCACCGCGTACGGCATGCCCAGCTCGCGGCCGCGCACCGGGTCGCCGCCCGCGTCGGGGTTGCCGACGTCGGTCCAGGTGAACCCGGCGCCGGGCCGGGCCTGCACGCCGTGCACGACCGTCTGCCGCGGCCCGGTGACGTCGAGGTCCTGGCGTACGCCGAACAGGTGCAGCCGCCCGTCGGGGGTGGCCACCGCGCACAGGTGCGGGACCAGGTGCTCGCCGCCCACCACCGCCGGCGCGCCCCAGTCCGCGGCGTCCGCGTCGCGCCGCCACATCACCGCGGTGCCCGCGAACACGGCGAACGCCGCCAGCCCGCCCGCGTACGCGACCAGCCACGCCGTGCCGCCGGGGTGCCGGTAGGTCTGGCTGCGGCCGTAGCGCTTGTTGCGGGCGCGGGTGCCGACCTGCAGGTCGCCGCAGCCGTACGGCGTCCCGCAGTCGTGCCCGTCGGCCCAGCCGTAGATGTCCAGGTAGGAGAACTTGCGCTCGTACACGGCCGGGCTGAGGTTGCGCGGCCAGTACTTGTTGAAGTAGCCGCGGTAGGCCTGCACCTGCACCGCCCGCCCGCCCGCCGCCCGGTGCCGGCGCACCGCCTCGTGCGCGAAGTACGCCGCGTACAGGTGGTCCTGGTGGTCGGAGTACTCGGCGCCGTCGTCGGAGTCGTACGACAGGTGCTCCGGGGCCGGGTCGAGAGTGCGCACCACCGTCGGCGCGGCCTTGTCCAGCAGCGACGCCAGCACCGCCAGCACGTCCTCGCGCCGCAGCGTGCCCGGCGCGGCCAGCGGGCTGTCCGTGGGGCGCAGGTAGGGCTGCTCGGCCCGGCGGCCGTCCCACAGCCAGTACAGCCGGTTCGCGCCGCCCTTCGGCGCGTCCAGCGGCGCGCGCAGGTTCAGGAACGCCAAGGTGATGTGCGGGGCCGCGACCAGCGTGGCCGTCTCGAACACCACCCCGCCGGGCAGCCGCCGCACCTCCCGCCGCCACGCGCTCTCCCGGTCGCCGGTCGCCATCGCCGCGTACGCCGCGCGGATGCCGTACTGCCGCGCCGCGGCGTACCCCTCGAAGTCGGGCTTGGGCTTGTCGTCGTCATCGCCGCCCAGCTGGGCGTTGACGCCGTTGGCCTCGCCCGCGGTGAGGTAGACGCTGGTCACCGGGCATCCCTCGGCCAGCGCCTGCATCACGTCCGGGTTGAGGAAGTACAGGTCGTCGTCGGGGTGGGCGCAGATGTTCAGGAACGCCCCGGGCCGCTGCGGGTCGGCGGACCAGACGCGTTCCCAGGGCCGGCTCAGCCCCAGGGCGATCGCGCCGCCACCGGCCAGCAGCAGGGCGCTCAGCGCGGTACGACGGTGCAAAGGTCACCTGTCCTGTCGGGGTACGGCCGGCGGCGGGAGCTCCCACGGCCCGGCCACCGGGTAGTAGGCCGTCAGGAAGCCGTGCAGCAGCCGGTGGCGTGCCGCCCGCTGCTCGGACGTTCCCTCCTCGTCATTGACGCAGAACACGTCATGGTCACGCCGGGTACGGATCCGGGTCAGCGCGGCCTTCGCATCCGGGGCGGCGAGGCTCACGTAGGTGCTGGTGATGCGGTCGATGACGGCCCGCCCGGTGGCGAGCGCGTAGTAGTGGTACGCCGAGGACGCCAGCGACAGGTCGGACGGGTCCCGGAACCGGTTGCCCGCGGTGCGTTCCAGCTCCGCCGCGTACCGCTCGTCCATCTCGGCCAGCACGTCGCGGCGCAGCGGGTGCGGCACGTGCTTCATCTTGTACGTCAGGTGCCGGCCGAAGTCGCGCGCGATCAGCTCGCGGTTGTTCTTGCCCGCGGCGGTGGAGGCGAGGTCGCCGTCGCCGACCGGCCCCGGGTCGACCTTGCCCTTCGACGGGAACAGCTTCGACAGGCCGTTGGGCTGGAAGAACTTCAGCGGGCCGAGCGGCCGGCCCACGAACACGTCGTCGTTGAAGTAGACGAAGTGCTCGCTGAGCCCGTCGATGTGGTGCAGCCGGCTCTCGATGGCGTGCGAGTTGAACGTCGGCAGCCGCCCGGCGCCGCCGAACAGCTCCTTGTGGCTCACCACGGTCACCCGCTCGTGGCAGGGGTCCAGCCAGGCCGGCACCTGGTCGTCGGTGACCAGCCAGATCCGGCGCACCCACGGCGCGTACAGGTGCAGCGAGCGCATCGAGTAGCGCAGCTCGTCGTGGTTGGCGAAGCGGGCCGACCCGGCGGCCTGCGCCATCAGCGGGCCGTGCTGCTCGGCCAGCGCCGCGTCGCGCCGCGACCGCCAGGCCGGGTCGGCGTCGTCGACCCACGTGTAGACCACGTCCACCGGGAACGTGACGTCGTCGAGCAGGGTGCCCGCGAACTCGGGCCGGGTCGGCCGCCGCGGCAGCGGGCCGGTGTGCGGCGAGAGATGGCGGCTGTACTGCGCCTCGTCCAGCAGGATCGGCGGGCCGGTGGCCGGGACGGTGTCGGCGGCGCGGTTGGGCCGGGGCGCGCGCAGCGGACCCTGCGGCGTACGCGACCACACCTCCAGGTCGCAGCCGTGCTCCGGGCCGAGCAGCAGGTTGCCTGTCGGGTCGCAGAAGTACTGGATCAGGCGGATGACGCGGTGGCCGGCCAGCAGCCGCCAGGCGTGGTTCGAGGTCGCGGGCAGGGCAGTGCCGACTCCGTCCTCGGTCACCGGTGCCACCAGCAGCGGCCGGCGCAGCGCCTCGCGCCGCAGCGCCGCCCACGCCTCCCGGCGCGGCCCCGAGCTGATCGCCACGGCCGAGGCCCGGTCGTCGTAGCCGCGTACGCAGAAGTGCTCGACACCGGCCTCGGCCAGCACCGTCAGCACCGTCTCCAGGCAGCGCCGCCGCGCCTCCAGCGGGGTCAGCCCGGGGACCGGCCGGGCCAGCACCGGCCCGTGCGCGGTCGGCGTCAGCCGCAGCTCGCTCGTGTCGTACCGGCTGGTCAGATGCCAGCGCACCGCCGAGCGCGCCCACCGCTCACCCGGCCCGCCGGCTCCCTTGACACGTGGCAGCAGCAGGTCGACCGACCTGCGGGACAGGCCGGCCAGGACGGCGGACCGCGGAGGCACCCGGAAGATCACGCCGTAATAACGATCCTGACCTGCAAACGGCGACACCCATCCTCTGAGAGTCCCCTGAGAACCCCACCCGAAAGGAAGGGCACCTTCTTAACGCTATGCGTTGTAGAAGGTGCCCTTCCTAACGGCCATCGGTGGTCGGGTGGGTTGAGCCGGGCCGGAGACCCGCGTGACCCGCGCGGCCGGGCAGGCACCCGGGGTGCGTTGCCGGTGCGGTGGGTGGCACGCTGGGCGGCGTGTTGGACGCGCGCGAGGTGGCCGAGGTCGAGGCGGCGGTGCGCCGCGTCGCGGCGGAACAGATCCTGCCCAGGTACGGCCGGCTCGACGCCGCCGACATCGCGCACAAGACCTCCGAGACCGACCTGGTCACCGTCGCCGACCGTGCCGCCGAGGAGGAGCTGGCCAAGCACCTGACCGCGCTGGTGCCCGGCTCGGTGATGGTCGGCGAGGAGGCGGTCTCGGCCGACCCCGGCCTGCTGGCCGCGATCGACGGCGACGCCCCGGCGTGGATCGTCGACCCGATCGACGGCACCCACAACTTCGTCAGCGGCAGCCCCCGCTTCACCACGCTGGTCGCCCTCGCCCACCGGGGGCGGCTGCTCGCGTCGTGGACCTTCGCCCCGGTGCTCGACCTGATGGCGGTGGCCACCGCGGGCGGCGGGGCGTACGTCGACGGGCAGCGCGTGCGGGTGCGGCCCGTCGAGCCGGTGCTGCGCCACCTCGACGTCAGCGTGTCCCCGCCGGTCTGGTGGCGGCCCGAGGAGCGCGACGGGTTCCACCGCCTCGCCCGGCACGGGGTCGCGCTGTCCTTCTTCGACACCTCCGGGCTGGAGTACATCCAGCTCGCCAGCGGGCGCCGCACCGCGATGGTGCTCACCTGGGAGCTGCCCTGGGACCACGCCGCCGGGCTGCTGCTGCACGCCGAGGCGGGCGGGGTCGCCATGACCGCCGACGGCGGCGAGGTCCGCATCGGCGGCGGCAACGTGCTGCCGTTCCTGGTCGCCCCCGACGCCGCGACGGCCCGGCTGGTGCTGTCCGCCCTCGCCGGCTAGACGTCCGCGCTGGGCGGCTGGGCCGTCCGCGCTCGGCGGCTAGGCCGGTGCCGCCAGCGCCGCGGTGACCAGGCCCAGCGTGCTCCAGTCCACGTCCGGGTCGGTCAGCAGCGTGCCGTACGTGGTCAGCTCCAGGGTGGTCCGCTCGCCGTCGGCGGCCAGGCCGTGCTCCTGCGGGCCGTCCTCCAGCGCGGCCACCTCCGCCTCGGTCAGCTCCAGGCTGAACAGGTGCACCCGGTGCGCCGACACGGTCGCGGCGGGCTGGCGTACGCCGTGGGCGCGCAGCCGGGCCGCGTCCACCCGCAGGCCCGTCTCCTCGGCCAGCTCTTCGAGGGCCGTCTGGCGCGGGTCGGCGGCGCCGGGCTGGGAGCCGCCGGGCAGCTCGTGCACCCGGCCGTCACCGGTCACGGCGCTGCTGCGGTACTCGCGTACGAGCACCACCAGCGTGTCCGCGAGCGCCGCACCGGGACGGTAGGCGACGACCGCGCTGACATCGGGCCGGCCGATCACCACCTCATTGTCCTTCACCCGGCCCTCGCCGGAGACCTCGACGGCGACGTGCGCCGCCCACCAGAACGGCCGACCGTCCGGGCCGGGCCAGGTCCACGCCACCCGGGCCGAGCGCAGGCGGTGCCCGGCCGCCTCCTGGGTGCCGAGCCAGGCCTGCACTCCTGGGTTGCGCCACAGCGGCAGGGGCAGCTCGCGGTGCGCGCCCGCCCGCCGCGCGCCGCCGGTGGGGCGGTCCGCGTTCGTGGGACGGTGCGCGTTCGTGCGGGGGTCTGCGGCAGGTCGGTGGGCTGTGCCCGTGGGGTGGGCCGTGCCCGCGGTCAGGGTGAGTGCTGCGGCGAGGGTGCCCTCCAGGGTGTCGGCCACCGGCGCGCCGTGCTGAGTCGCGTAGTGGGCGAGGTAGCGCATGCCGGGGGCGTCGGCGGGTGCGCCGAGCACCACGCGGCCGCTGCCCTCCCAGCGTCCCCACTCCACGTTGGTGGTGAACCCCGGCAGGGTGGCCAGATCGCGGGGCACCCAGAACGCCACGACGTCGGACAGGTGCAGGCAGGTGTCCTCCCACTCCACCTGGCGCAGCCAGCCGTGCGGCATACCGCCCTCGGGCCGCTCGGGCACGAAGACCACCAGCCGGCCGGGTCCGGTCCACAGGCGCTCCAGCAGCCCGAGTGCGTCCGGGCGCCACGAGGCGACGGCGGGGGAGCGCGGCGTCGGCCCCGCCAGGAACACCGCCGCGTCCCACCAGTCCGGCGGCTGCTCACCCGCGTACACCGTGACCATCTCCGCGCGCGGGTCATCCATCCGCCGATCCTCCCACGCTCCACATCGGCCCGACCTTCCCCGGCTTGCCCCGCCTCCGTGGGCCGCGCCGCTTGGCCGGGCGGGGCGGCGATGATCGCGGGTTCCGGTCGAAACCTGTGGTCTGGCTGCACTTTCCGACACCAAGTAGCGATCAAGTCCGCGGCCACTCGTGCCGTGGGCCGGTGGCGTGGCGGCTATGACCGTCGTGAGTGGGCGAAAGCTGTGGTGGGACTGCACATTCTGACCGGAGGCAGCGATCTTCGACCTGCCGGGCGGGGGCGCGGGTGGATCACGGGGGTGGGGGGGATGATGGGCGGGTGCGAGTGCGACCCGTGACGCCGGAGGGGCTGGCCGGTGAGTTGACCGAGCGGATCGCGCAGGCGGCGCCGCCCGACGGGTGGCTGCGGGTCGCCGTCGACGGGCCGCCCGCCGCCGAGCCGGAGCGGCTGGCCGAGGCCCTGGTCGACCCGCTGCGGGCCCGCGGGCACGCGACGCTGCACGTACGCACCGCGGACTTCCTGCGCCCGGCGTCGGTGCGGCTGGAGTTCGGCCGGACGAACCCGGACTCGTACTACGAGGGCTGGGTCGACGAGGCCGGGCTGCGCCGGGAGGTGCTCGATCCGGCGGGTCCGGGCGGCTCCGGCCGGGTGCTGCCGAGCCTGTGGGACGCCCGGCGCGACCGGGCCACCCGGGCGGGCTACCTGACCCTGCCTCCGGGCGGGGTGGTGCTGGTCAGCGGCGACCTGCTGCTGGGCTCGGGGCTGCCGTTCGAGCTCGCGGTGCATCTGGTGCTGTCGCCCGCCGCGCTGGCCCGGCGCACCCCGCCGGAGCTGGCCTGGACGCTGCCGGCGTACGAGCGCTACGCCGAGGAGGTCGGCCCGGACGGCTTCGCCGACGTGGTGGTGACGGTGAACGACCCGCGCCACCCGGCGATCATCTCTGTCGATTGACCTGCGCCGCCGGCCGGTCCGGGGGAAGGATGACCCCAGGGGACCGGCTAAGGGGGTATGTCGATGACCACGGCGAAGCAGATCATGCACCTGGGGGCGCAGTGCGTGCCCGAGAACGAGACACTGGCCCGCGCGGCCCAGCTCATGCGGGACATGCAGGTCGGCTCGCTGCCGATCTGCGGCAACGACGACAAGCTGCGCGGCATCATCACCGACCGCGACATCGTGGTGAAGTGCATCGCGTCGGGCAAGGACCCGAGCACGATGACGTGCAAGGAGATGGCGCAGGGCACGCCGATCTGGGTCGACGCGAAGGCCGACGAGGACGAGGTGCTCAAGCTCATGGAGCAGCACAAGATCCGCCGGGTTCCGGTGATCGAGGATCACCAGATCATCGGCATGATCAGTGAGGCCGACCTGGCCCAGCACCTGTCGAACGAGAAGCTGGCGCACTTCGTGTCCACCATCACGGCGGCGCCGCCGACGCGCGGTTAGGCGTCCACGACAGCAGGGGCACCCCGCGGACCGCGGGATGCCCCTGCTGGTTTTCCGGACCTCAGTGCGCGCCGTGGCCGGTGAGCGCGCGCACCTCCAGCTCGGCGTACTTCGGCGCGTCGGCGGGCTCGCGGGACAGGACCGTGCCCAGCCAGCCGCAGAGGAAGCCGATCGGGATCGAGATGATGCCCGGGTTCGACAGCGGGAACCACTGCCAGTCCGAGTTCGGGAACATCGCGGTCGGGCTGCCGGACACGACCGGGGAGAAGAACACCAGCACCACGGCGGTGATCAGGCCGCCGTAGATGGCGGCGGTCGCCCCGCTGGTGGTGAACCGCTTCCAGAACAGCGAGTACAGGATGGCGGGCAGGTTGCCCGAGGCCGCCACCGCGAAGGCCAGCGCGACGAGGAACGCCACGTTCAGGCTCTGCGCGAAGATGGCCAGCACGATCGCCACCGCGCCGATGGCGAACGCCGAGATCCGCGCGACGCGCACCTCACCGCCCTCGCTGACCTGGCCCTTGCGGATGACGCTGGCGTAGATGTCGTGCGCCAGCGAGCTCGACGAGGCCAGCGTCAGGCCGGCGACCACGGCGAGGATGGTGGCGAAGGCCACCGCCGCGATGATCGCCAGCATGGCCGCGCCGCCGGTGGTGCCGCCGAGAAACTTCTCGCCGAGCGCCTGGGCCAGCTGCGGTGCGGCGGTGTTGCCGCCCTTGTCCTGCGCGGTGATCGCCTCGCCGCCCACCATCGCCGCCGCGCCGAAGCCCAGCGCGAGCGTCATCAGGTAGAAGGTGCCGATGATGCCGATCGCCCAGAGCACGCTCTTGCGGGCGGCCTTGGAGTTGGGCACGGTGTAGAAGCGGATCAGGATGTGCGGCAGGCCGGCCGTGCCCAGCACCAGCGCGATGCCCAGCGACAGCAGGTCCATCTTGTTGTAGAAGGTCTGTGCCGCGTCCCCGGCGACCTCCTTGCCGTAGCGCAGGCCCGGTTCCAGGAACGCCGCGCCCTTGCCCGACTTCGCGGCGGCCTCGCCGAGCAGCCCGGACAGGTTGAACTTGAACGCCGCGAGCACCAGCAGCGTCATCACCGCGGCGCCCACCATGAGCAGGAACGCCTTGATGATCTGGACGTACGTGGTGCCCTTCATGCCGCCCACGGTCACGTACACGATCATCAGGATGCCGATGAAGATGATCGTGGCGATCTTGGCGGTGTCGGCGTCCATGCCCAGGAAGTGCGCGCCCGGCTTGATGCCGAGCAGCAGCGCCACCAGCGCGCCCGCGCCGACCATCTGCGCCAGCAGGTAGAAGATCGACACCACGATGGTGGAGATCGAGGCGGCCACGCGGACCGGCGTCTGGCGCATCCGGAACGCCAGCACGTCGGCCATCGTGTACTTGCCCGAGTTCCGCAGCAGCTCCGCCACCAGCAGGAGCGCCACCAGCCAGGCGACCAGGAAGCCGATGGAGTAGAGGAAGCCGTCGTAGCCGGACAGGGCGATGATGCCGGCGATGCCCAGGAAGCTCGCCGCCGACATGTAGTCGCCGCCGATGGCCATGCCGTTGGAGAACCCGGAGAAGGACCGGCCGCCGGCGTAGAAGTCGGTGGCGGTCTTGGTCTGCCGGCTCGCCCAGATCGTGATCCCCAGCGTGAACAGCACGAAGACCACGAACAAGACGATGGTGAGGGTACGGGCGCTCATCGCGCGACCTCCTCGGCGGCAGGCTCGGCGGCGGGGCCGTAGCCGCCGCCCTCGATCCGGGCGCTGATCTCCTCGGCCACCGGGTCGAGCTTGCGGTCGGCGTAGCGGGCGTACAGCCACGCGATGAGGAACGTGGTCACGAACTGCAGCAGGCCGAAGATCAGGGCAACGTTGATGTTGCCGAAGACCTTCGTGCCCATGAAGCCGCGGGCGTACGCGGACAGGATCACGTACAGCGCGTACCAGGTGAAGAACGCGATCGTCATGGGGAACACGAAACGTCGCAGCGCGCGGCGCAGGCCGGCGAACTCGGGGCTCGCCGCGATGCGCTCGTACTGGTCCGGAGCGTCGGTGCTCATGTAATCACCAGCCTCGGTCGAGGGGAGGGGGGTGCGGTTCAGCGCAGGCTAGGACCGTGATGTTCACCACGGAACGGGCTCGACGCACCCCGGGCGAGGAACGCGCCGAGCGGTCGCCCCCGCGCGCTCAGCGGCTGATCGACAAGCGCCGAACGGCACCCGCGCGCCGCCGGGCGGCAGCCGGGGTCACCGGGCGTGGCCGGGTCAGTGCCAGTGCTGCTTGGCGGGCCGGATCAGGCGGTCCTTGAGGGCGCGGGTGTGCCGCCGGGCCACCGGCAGCTGGCGCCCCTCGACCGTCACCACGTACCCGGAGCCGGTCAGCCGCAGCTCGGTGACCAGGTCCAGGCGCACCAGGTACGACCGGTGGATGCGCAGGAAACCCGCGTCGGTCCAGCGCTCCTCGAGCTGGGTCAGCGACACCCGCACCAGGTGCGAGCCGTCGGTGGTGTGCAGCCGGGCATAGTCGCCCTGCGCCTCCACCCAGCACACCGTCGAACGCGGCAGCAGCCGCACCACCCCGCCCAGCTCGACCGGGATCATCGGGTCGCCGGCCGGGGCCGCCTCCGGCGCCGCCGCGGGGCGCTCGCCCACCGCGGCCCGCTCCGACAGCACCCGGCGCAGCGACTCGGCGATCCGCTCGGCCCGCACCGGCTTGCGCACGTAGTCGACGACGCCCAGGTCGAAGGCGTCCGCGGCCCGGTCGTCGTACGCGGTGACGAACACGATCGCGGGGGAGCGGGCGAAGCGCTGCAGCACCCGGGCCAGGTCCATGCCGTCCAGGCCGGGCATGCGGATGTCGAGGAACGCCACGTCGATCTCGGACTCGTGCAGCACCCGCAGCGCCTCGGCGGCGTCTGAGGCGCTGTGCACGTACTCCACCCGGGGATCGTTGCGCAGCAGGTAGAGCAGCTCGTCGAGGGCCGGCGGCTCGTCGTCCACAGCCAGCACCCGCAGCCTGCCGGTCACGCGCGGCCCGCCCGGAACTTGGGGATCCGCAGGCTGACCCGGGTGCCCGCCTGGGGGGCGGTCTCCACCACCAGGCCGTACGCGTCGCCGAAGACCGCCCGCAGCCGGTCGTCGACGTTGCCCAGGCCCACGTGCTGTCCACCGTCGCCGTCGGCCGTCCCGTCGCCGTTCAGCAGCACCGCCGGATCCATGCCCACCCCGTCGTCCTCCACGATGATCTCGCAGTCCGCGCCCGCGTCCGCGGCGATGATCCGGATCGTGCCCACTCCCGGCTTCGGGTGCAACCCGTGCCGCACCGCGTTCTCCACCAGCGGCTGCAGGCACAGGAACGGCACCTCCACCGGCAGCACCTCCGGCGCCACCCGCAGCCGCACCTGCAACCGCTCGCCGAACCGGGCCCGCTCGATGGTCAGGTAGCGGTCGATCGAGCGCAGCTCCTCGGCCAGCGTGGTGAACTCCCCGTGCGCCCGGAACGAGTACCGGGTGAACTCGGCGAACTCCAGGATCAGCTCGCGGGCGCGCTCCGGGTCGGTGCGCACGAACGACGCGATCGCGGTCAGCGCGTTGTAGACGAAGTGCGGGCTGATCTGCGCCCGCAGCGCCCGCACCTCCGCGCGCGCCGACCGGGCCCGCTCCTCCTGCAGCTCGGCCAGCTCCAGTTGCAGCGCCACCCAGTGCGCGGTCTCCAGCACCACCCGCACCAGGCCGGGCGACGGCCGCGTCTCGGTGACCGCGACCAGCGCCGCCCCCGTGCCGCCGTCGGGCTTGGACACCGGCGCCGCGACCGCGCCGCGCACCGGGCAGTCCAGGCGTACGCAGCTCAGCTCGGCGGGCCGCAGCAGCACCGGCCGACCGGTGGTCAGCGCCCGCTGCGCGGCCGCCAGCAGCGCGTCGCGGTGGTGCCCGCCCGCGCCGTCGTGGGCGAGGATGCCGTCGCGGTCGGCCAGCGCCAGCCCGGCCGCGCCGACCAGGGTGCGCAGGTGCTTGAGCGCCGGGGCGGCGGTGTCGTCGCGCAGCCCCTGCCGCAGCGGCCCGCTGGCCAGCGTCGCCAGGTGCAGCACCTGGTACGTCGCGCGCTCCTCCGGCGTGATCACCCGGCGACGGCCGCGCATCATCACCACCGCGGTCGCGGCGATGACGGCCACCGCGGCGGCGGCGCCCAGCGCTGGGTACATGGCCCCGATCGTGCCACGCCCCACCTCCCCACTCCACCCCCTGTCCGCGGCCGGGACCACACCGTCGCCCCGGCCCGGCTCGACATAGGTACCGCCGCGCCGGGCGTCAACTTCTGGGTTGTCCGGACAACCCAGAAGTTGACGCTGGATTTCGTACA
>NZ_JBFAOU010000154.1:0-19840 GCF_040675365.1 Catellatospora sp. NPDC049609
GCGTCACGACGTCCACGTCGTCAGGGCGAACACCAATCGCGCCGAGGCCAAGGGGAAGAAATCGACTACCCCAAGGCCTCGGCGCACAGGTTAAACGACAAGCTAGTGCTCCTCGCACGCGCGGCCCGAGCCAGGCACGGGTGGTGCGCTAGCGGCCTCGCGGGCGGGGCATCGGTCCGGCTGGCCAGGGCGGCACCGCGGCTCCTGTCCACCGGCCGCCCGACGAGGTACTCCAGCTGCGCATCGGTCAGCGGGATCCAGGTCGGCTCACCAGTGGCCAGCTCGAAGCGGACCGGGTCGACGGCCTTGAAGACGATGGCCGTCCAGTTGAGCTCGCGCGGCTCGCCCTCGTCGTGCTGGATGATGGCCCGCCCGACAACGATCGGCGGCTGTAGCTGGTCGGGGACCGCCTGTCGCCAGAGCGCCGTGGTGTACCGCTTGGCGTGGTTGATTGGCCCGGCGCCCTCGCGAGGCCACACCTGCGTGATCACCGCGACCGGCCGCAGGTCCGCAGCGGTGAACAGCTGCAGCCGGAACGTGGCCTGCTGCCATCCCGACCCGGCCGCGACGGTGAACTGCCGGTCGTCGACGGCCAACTCGCGCCCGCTGGCGTGGTCGTACAGCAGCGCCTGGAGCCGATTGCGCGTCCGGCGTGGTTCCGAGGAAGAGGCGTCAGTTGTCACGCACTGATGATGTCTGATGCCGCGGCTGCCCTAAGGTTGACAGAGGTGTATACGGAACCGTTAACAGCTCTGTAGACTTGGCTCATGCTGCGAGTGAGTGACCAGACCCGCGAACAGGTGCTGCAGATCGGCCGGGAGGACTACGGCGGCGTGTCGGCCGACGAGACCATCCAGCGACTGATCGCCGAGCACTGGCAGACCAAGGCCGTCGCTGCGGTGCGCCGCTACCGCGAGCAGGATCCCCAGGGCTGGGCCGAGTACATCGCCGAGGCCGACGCCCTGGCCGCCGCCGACGCCCCGATCACCGACGAGTGGACCGGCGGGCGCGCGTGATCCAGCAGCGGCAGCCGATCGAGCCCGGCCAGGTGTGGTTCGTCGACTTCGAGCCCGTACGAGGCCGCGAGCAGGGCAAGGACAGGCCCGCGCTCGTGGTCTCGTCGCGCTTCCATCTCACGCTGACCGGGGAGGAGCTGGTCACGGTGCTGCCGCTGACCAGCGTCGAGCGTGCCGGCTGGATGCACCGCGTCTACGTCCGCTCCGGCGGCGGCTGGGTCATCACCGAGCAGATCCGCACCGTGTCGGCCGCCCGGTTGCGCCGGCACGCCCCGGAGATTTCGCTGTCGGACCCCGAACGCCAGCAGGTCCGCGCGGTCCTGGCGCAGATGATCGACTTGTAGCCGGCCCGGCACCCCACAGACCCCCGTCCCTCGGGACGGGTCCGGGTGCTTCCGCCGGAAGCGCCCACCACACGAACAACCTCGAAGACCCGGTCGAACGAGACCAGCGCGCCCATCACGTCCACGCGCACGTTGGACAGCGCGTTGATCGGGCCCAGCGACCGGGGTGGCGAAGGGGGTCGGCCGGTCGCCGCCTGTGGCACCTGGTAATCAGGCTAGGGCGGGAGCCGCACGGGCGGGTGGAATTGGGCGACCCACGCTCCCGGGCCAAGGTTCCTTTGCGCTGCGGGAAGGTGGCTGTCCCGGGCGCCGTCCTTGTGCCTGCCGCTTGGTGCACCTTACGAGCCGATTCCATGGCGGTGGCGTTGTGCTGTTGGCGAAACACCGTCCGTGTTTGTCGTTTCTTCGGCGACGTGAGGGGCGATTGGGTGAGGCTTTGGGCTGTGACGGGTCCGGATGGTCCGGGCCGTTGTCGTGTTCCAACGGGGGTACTCATGTCGATCAGCGCTATCGGACAGCCGCAGATGCAGGGCCAGCTGGGACAGTTGGGTCAGCAGTCGTTCATGCCGCAGTGGGGGCAGGGTCAGCAGTTCAGGCAGCTTCCCGACCAGCAGCAGACCCAGCAGCCCTACGGTGGGCAGCAGCAGCCGTCGTTCGGGCAGCAGCAGCCGGGCATGTCGGGCGGCGGCGGTCAGCAGATGTCGACGCTGAACCCGATCGCGGCGCAGGTCGTCTCGGACACCGTCGTGCGCGTGGTGTCGGCGTCGCTGGCCACGGTGCTGGAGCAGCTGCGTATCGACCCCATGGCGCAGCAGAGCCTGTGCTCGCAGGGGCAGCTGAGCCCGCAGGCGTTCTCGAACGTGATCACCGAGTCGGCGCGGCGGTGCGCGCCGATCGTGGCGCAGGCGTTCGCGCAGATCACCGCCGGGGCGCACCAGCAGATGTTCGGCCAGTCCGGTTACGGGCAGCAGGGCGGACTTGGCCAGGGCGGCGGTCAGCCGTTGGGTTACGGCCAGCAGCAGGGCATGGGCTGGTAGTCGGCTCTACGGGGGCTGATGCCGCAGGTGGGCGTATGTGCCCGCCTGCGGCATCCCGGCTTTGGCAAGCAGCAGCACACGCGAGACGGCAATGAGGAGCAGAGATGGCCGGTACGCCCGGTAGGAACGGCAAGCAGAAGCAGCACCCCGAACCAGAGCCCGAGCCCGGTGCGGACGCGGAACGTACGGAGCAGCCGGATTCGCCGGCCACCGGATCCGGCCGGCCCTCACGAGACCGGCCGCCGCGCGTGGCGCACCCTTTCACGCTGAACCCGAAACCGACCGAGCAGGGCCCTACGGCAGTAGGTGAACGGGTATCTCGGTACCTGCTCGCGCCCGCGTACGCGCGCTCGGGTGCCGACGTCGATGTGTTGCGCGGTCAGGTCGAGCAGATCACCGGCCTGCAGGTGCTGGACGCCCTGGCCCCGGCGGCTGACGTCCGCACCGCGAGCGTGTGCCCGCCGGTCCTCGTCGTGCAGGCCTTGCCGCAGCGCATGGGCGAGCTGACCGCGTCCGGGGTGTGGCAGGTGGAGCTCGACCAGCCGCTGCTGGCTCCCGCCGCAGCAGGCCTCGGCCCGCTGTCGGTGGCAGACCCCGGCTTACTACCGGCAGTGGTTCAGGAGGTGAGCGTGGTCGTCCGCGACGGCGACGATGGCCCCGTGGAGGGTGCGACGGTGTTCGTGCACGCGCCGTGGCCTTCGTGCGGCGTCACCGACGGCGACGGGCGGGCGGTCCTGGCCATGCCCGCCGGATGCGCGCAGGCGGCATCCGTACTGGTGGTGCAACCCCGGTCCGGGTACTGGAGCCGCCTGGCCAGCGCACCGCAGCTGTCGGACACGGCCGACAACCTGATCACGGTCCGGCCCCTGGCACAGGACTTCGACGGTCTCCCGGACCAGGCGGTCGCCGGCTGGGGCCTGCAGGAACTGCGGGTCGGGCAGCTGCCGCCCAACTACCGCGGCCACGGCGTCAAGATCGCCATCGTCGACTCCGGCATCGCCATGGATCACCCCGAGTTCGCCGGGCGCGTCACCAACGGCGTCAACATCAGCACCGACCCGGCCGGCTGGGACGTCGACACGCTCGGGTCCGGCACGGCCTGCGCCGGGGTCATCGCCGCCGCCGACAACGAACGCGCCATCACCGGCTTGGCCTGCGACGCCGAAATCCACGCCGTCAAGGCCCTGCCCGGCACCCTGGCCGGTCTACTCAAAGCGATCGACTACTGCATCACCCACAACATCGACATCGCCCTGCTCAACACTGCCCTGCCCGCAGGTTCGCAGTTGCTGGCCGCCAAGCTTCTGGACGCCCGCAACGCCGGGATCGTCGTGGTGTCCCCGGCCGGGGACACTCCCGGCCCGGTCACCGTCCCCGCCGGCCTGCCGGAAGTCGTCGCGGTCGGCGCCATCGGCCGCGCGGGGGTGTTCCCGCCGTGCAGCATCCACCCGGCACATCTGGCCACGACAGTGCCGGGCCCGGAGGGGCTGACACCGGCGGCGTTCACCGCCACCGGACCCGGCGTCGACATGGCCGGACCCGGCGTGGCGGTGCTGACCACCGCCACCGACGGCGGCTACACCGTCCGCGACGGCACCACCATCGCCGCCGCACACATCGCAGCCCTGGCCGCGCTCGCCCTCGCCCACCACGAGGACTTCCAGCACACGTTCGCCCAACGCGGCCCGGACCGCGTCGACCGGCTGCACCGGCTACTACTGGCCTCCTGCCGCCCGGCCGGCGACCCCGCCCGAACCGGGGCCGGCATCCCCGACGCCCGCCGCGCCCTGGGCGTGGCCACACCCCTGGAGACCGATTTCGAAACCGCGGTGCTGCACCACCTGCACCAGGACCTCGCCCGCGCCGGGGTCCTGCGACAACCTGGCTGACCGGCACGGTGTTTGCGGGGACCGGAACACCCGTCCCGGAAGGCGTCTCATGCGCTACAGCACCGGTCACGGCCGGGTAAAGCGGTCCCACCGGGCCGCCTTGCCCCAGGCGTGCTAGCCGCGGTGGCGTGCGCTGTTGGCAGCGCGATGGGCCGCCGGGTAGAACTGTCCACCCCGTGGTGCACATCCGCCTCGGCCTGGCCGCTCAACTGATGTTGGTCCCAGCGGCCAGGGTGCCTGCGGCTCCCGTCCGGGAGGCCGGGGGCGGTGCGTGTCTGATTGCCCCCGTGGTCGGACCGCACCGCCCCGGCGGTATTGCCGCTGCCAGCCCGGCGCCTGGCTAGAGTGATCCTGTGGGGCTGTTCGGCGGCCCGAAACTGGCCGCCCGCTGCGCGGAGCAAACCTGCCTGACCTACCCGGAGCTGGTGTTCTTCCTCGACACCGTCCCGGCTGAAGACTGCCAGGCGGAGTGGCAGCGCTGCGTGCTGCAACGCGGCCATCCAGCCGAGCACACGGCCGGGATCGCCAAGCACGAAAGCCAGGGCGAGGATGCCTGGTGGCTGCTGTGGGAAACCGACGGCCATCGCTGCACCGAACTGGCGCACTGCCCCGCCTACCGCGCCACCCACCCCGACTTCGACATCTGCCAACTGCCTGCCGGGCACTGGGGCCATCACAGCTGGCTGCTCGCCGACTGATCTTGAGAGGTTTCCTGGGACGGGGCCTGTGTTCCGCCCATAACACCTATAAAACGGTCAAACGTTTCCGCTCGATGCCCCGCTGGCACGATACGGAACAGACGGAGCAGCTGACATGCAGGCCACAGAAGGTGATGCGATCACCATCCACGGCAAGACCGTCGGAGCCCGCGACCAGCACGGCGAGATCATCAAAGTGCGCGGCCCCCACGGCGGACCGCCGTACCGGGTGCGGTTCAACGACGGCCACGAAGGCCTGGTCTATCCCGGCCCGGACGCCGTCATCGAACCACGCCACCAACACCGCTGAGCGGCGATCAGGCAGGCGGCTCTCGACGTCGACGACGGCGTGCGTGTGTGCTTCGCCCAGGACGTCGCCGAAGCCGGGACGCGGCTACCGGGCAGTTGCCGGCGGCGTGCTTCGAGCCGGGCAACGCACTGCTGGCGACCTCGCCCGGCAGATCGCCGACAGAGGTCCAGGCCGAGTCCGCGATCGCGCTGGGCCTGCACCGCCGGCATCGCGGCGGCGTGCTCACCCGTGTCGGCGCTGGCTGCTGCGGCGCACCGCCCGCGGGCTGCATCTGCGCACCCCGGACGGCAGCGTCTTCTCCCGCGGCCGGCTCGCCCTGCCACCGAGCTGGATCTTCCGAGGCGACGTCCGTGCGGCGCGTGCTTGTGCTGTACGGCGCCCGGGCCCTGCGAGGGTGCGCCGACGCCGAGTACACCAGTCGAGTCCGGCGACGAGCTGCGCCAGGCCCGGCGCGAGGGCATGGTCGCAGGTGGCCTGATCGCCTTGGCCAACGCAACGGTGACGCCGCCACGTCCGCCGGGGGCTTCGGCGCCACGGACGCAAACGCGGCGAAATGGCGAAATGCGTGTGCCGGTGCGACCAGCGGGGTTGACTGTGGATATTGGCGGTCGCGATCCCGATACCTCACGCGGCCGCCACGATGGCCTCGTCTTGCGCGTTCTGGTTCTCCCTGCGTGCGGGCGGGGCCGTCACACCGGGGCCGCGAGCCCGCCTGGGGCCGGTGGCGAGTTGCCGCAGGATGGCCAGGGCCTTGATCCGGCGTTGGCGGTCACGCAGTGGCAAGCTCGATGCCGCTGGGCGCGACGGCCACGTTGAACTTCAGACCGGTCGCGGCGCTGACGCGGACCAGGGTCTTGAGCGTGGGCATGTCCTCGCCGTTTTCCAGACGGGCGATGGCAGGCTGGGTCATGCCGACGGCTCGGCCGAGCTGGGCCTGGGTGAGGTTGTTCTCATCCCGGTAGGTGACGATCTTGAGGGCGACCTCGCGGGCGAACTCGCTCTCATCCCACAGCCTGCGGAAAGCAGCGTCGGTGTGGCGTGCGTTCTCGATCTCTCGATCGAGAGGGATCATGTTCGCGAGCTTCATTCGTCCTCCTCCAGCTCGTTCAGTCGCCATACGGCGTCGGCCGTTGCCCGCTTGAAGTCCTGCGGCTTGACCTGCGCCTCGGGACCTACCGCCGCGATGACGAACACGTCGCCGATCATGCGGTAGAATTCCCCTGGGGCAATTACCCGCCCGCGGCCGAAGTTCGCGCAGCCGGTCGGCTCCCGCCACGGCGCTGGAGTGCGGAAAGCCCAGTTGCGGACCGAGCGCCTCCAACTTCTTCGCCGCGTTACGCACGGCCACCTGTTCGCGCGGCGGTATCGCCGCCAGCTCGACCGAAGCGTTCGGGTGCACCATCACTCTCCATCCCACCCCCACGGTATACCAAAAATCGTATATCGACAGGTGGAGCCGCGCCATGGGCGGTGCCAGGTTCGCCCTACCGGTTCACGGCAGATCGGCGTTGCAGGTGGCCGGTGAGTTCAGCCGGCGGTGAACATCGCCTTCGCAGACCACCATCGGCCCGGCACCCGTCGCTCGGACGATGTCGGGGCCGTCGTCGTCGCTGTTGCCGTTACGGGTGAGCTGGGCGAAGTACGACTGCGTGCCGGTGTCGTAGCCCCAGACGCTCTTGTCGTCCCAGCCTTCCAGCCACAGCCCGTTGACCGAGTCCTGCACGTTGCCCTCCCGCTCCTCGATGGACGGCTGTCAACGTAGCGTCCACGCCGTAAAGCCGAGAGCCCGCCTCGATGGAGGCGGGCTCTGGTGTCGGACAGCCGGGCGGCCGGCGGCAGGGTTATGCGCTCACCGCGGCGGGCGCGGGCTGGTCGTCGCGGGCCTGGCGGCGGGCCGACCATGATGCCGGGGCGGGCAGGTCCGGTGTCCAGACCACCACGCTGCCCCGGTCGGCTTTGGCAGTGTAGAGGGCCTGGTCGGCGCGGCGCAGCAGCATCGGCCAGGGCAGGCCGGGCGTGTGGTCGGCCACGCCGATCGACGTGGACACGCGCATCGGCAGCTGGGCGTGCGGGCCGCCGACAGCGGCGGCGACCTGGTGCAGCTGGTCGACCGCGCCGGCGGCGGTGCCGGGCAGCAGCAGCACGAACTCGTCCCCGCCGAGCCGGGCGACGAACCCGGCCGGGCCTGCGGTGGCCACCAGCCGGGCGGCGGTGTTGCGCAGCACGATGTCGCCGGCGTCGTGGCCGAGGGTGTCGTTGACGGGCTTGAAGTGGTCGGCGCTTGAGGACTAACATTCGGGAAAGTCACGCCAAGGGTGATCTTGGGTCGGGCGTCTGGCCAGATGTGGACCGTAAACCGGATGTCTCCGGAATCCTCAGCCGCCGCGGCGTGCATTGGCGTGCTCACGAACGGCCTCCTCACGCCTGTGTACCCGGCGGGTCGACCTGGTCCGCCTGCTGGCAGCGACGGAATCGGCCGGTCCACGGCGTCACGGCTCGTCGTCCTCACGCATGAACATGAGATCGAGCGCGGCGCCGGGGCGCGGGGACGCCAGCAGTGCGGCGCGTGCGCCGTCGCTGAGCCAGGCGTCATCCAACGAAATGCTGGACAATCGGGCCATCCGGACAGGGCTGTCCAGCACCTCGACGATGTCGTCGGCCACCTCGTTGTTGCGCAGCTCCAGCTCGGCCAGTGCGGGCAGCCGCGTTGAGTCGAGCAGGACGCGAACTCCCGCCGCGGTGATCCGGTTGAACGTCAGATTGAGCTTGCGTAGGGCGGCCATTGACACTGCTTCCGCCAGCGACGCGGCGCCGGCGTCGGTGATCTGGCAGCTCGCCAGCGACAAGGTGTCCAGGCGGGCGAGGTCCGGACTCGCCGCGAGTGCCGCCACCCCAACGTCGCCGCACTGGGTGCCCCCGAGATTTAGCTCGCGCAGCCCGCGCAACGGGGCTCGCTCGGCGAGAACGCTCGCTCCCGCTGCGAGGAACTTGTTGTGCCCAAGTCCGAGCCGGCGGACCCTGTCGAGTCCCGGGATCCGGGCGATCTGCTCGACGTGCCGCGGTTGCAGGTAGTTGATCCCGAGGTCCAACTCGTCCAGCCCGATCTCGACACCGTCGGCGACGATCGTGGCGAGCACGCCGTCGGCGGCCAGCCCGCAATCCGTCGCGTCGATCGAGGCGAGTACGCCGTCGCGGGAAAGCTGAAACAGGTGAGCGATCCCGAGGCCGATGTGGTTGCCGTCCACCGCCAACCGGTGCACCCCGATGCGCGCCACACGGCGGGCCAGCTCGGGCATCGCGGCCTCATCCAGACCGCAGTATCCGACGCCGAGAATGGTGATGCCTGCTATATCGGGTGAGTCCAGCGCCCGCCACGGGTCGGCGCGGTCGAGCGGGCCGCTGAGGTCAAGGGTGCGGCACAGCTGTGCGCGCGGCTGCCTCTGCCCGGTCAGCAGCAGCTCCACCCACCGAGGTGGCACGACCCGCAGGTGCGGTGCCCAACCCCCCAGCTCGGCCTCGATCTCCTCGACGTGGCCGCGGACAGTATCGTCCGACATCGTGTCCAACAAGGCGCACACTTCGGTCCACGCCGAGTAGTCGGGCACGCCCGCCAATACCCGGATGCGCACTCGCAGCTCGGAGGGTGTCACCGCGCCACCGTACGTGACTAGGGCGATAGCCGCGAACGTTCGCCGGGTTGGCGACACGCTGGGCGGGTCCGCGCGCTCGCCGAGACACACCGTGGCAATCCTTGTGCTGTGCCCGGGCTTGAGATTATCGCTCGCGAAAGTCGCGCTAACGGCGATCTTGGTGCGGGTTGAGGGGTCCCGGAAACGAGGAATTGCGGGACACCTCGGGAAGATCAAGTCCGACGGACGTTCCCGCAGGTCACCAAGATCCGTTCTGTCCCGGAACTCGTCCCGATAACCGGTGTGTCATCGCTACGGTTTCAGGACGTTTCCGGGACGATGCTCGGCATGACGATCGTCGCCGCCCGCCCCGCCGCCGAGGCCGCCCCGCCGCACAACCGCATCCGGGTCGGGTACGCCCGCGTGTCCACCCGTAGCCAGGACCACCAGACACAGCTTGACGCCCTGGCAGCCGCATGCTGCCGTGAAGTCGTCGTGGAGACCGCCAGCACCCGCAAGAATCGGCCGAAGTTGCGTGCCATCCTCGACCGGCTGCAGCCCGGCGACACTCTGGTGATCTACAAGCCGGATCGGGTCGCCCGCTCCATGAAGGAACTGCTGGTCGTCGTCGAGGACGAGCTGCACGCCCGGGGGATCGTCCTAGAGATCCTGACCGGGGTGTGTGCCGGCGTCCATCGGCCCGACGGCGCCGGCCTGGCCGACCGGCTGTTGTTCGCCGTGGCCGCGCTCGCGGCGGAGATGGAGCGCGAGCTGATCCGGGAACGGACCCTCGACGGGCTACGGGCCGCTGCCGCCGCCGGGCGCCGTGGTGGCCGACCAGCCGCGCTCACCGCAGACCAGCTCGACATCGCTCGCGCCCGCCAGGCCCGCGGCGAGCCCGTCACCACCATCGCCGCCCACCTCGGCGTCGGCCGCTCCACCCTCTACCGGGCCCTGCAACCCGACGACGACGCCGGGGATCAGTCGTCGTCGGAGTCGATGTGATCGGGATCGCGTAGCGGGCGCCAGGTGCCGCCGAGGTCGGGCAGCCGGAACGAGTAGTGGCCGTGGACGTTGATGTGCTTGCGCACGTACGCCGACAGGCGGGCGACGTCTTCGTCGAGCACTGGGTAGCCCTGTGCGCGCAGCTCGACCAGCGCCCGGTCCAGATAGACCGTGTTCCACAAGGTCACACAGTTCAGGACAAGTCCGAGCGCGCCGAGCTGGTCTTCCTGCCCGTCGCGGTACGCCTGGTGCAGCTCGCCCTTGCGGCCATGGAAGATGTGCCGGGCCAGGTCGTGACGCCCCTCGTTGAGGTTGCGCATCGCCTTCATCTCGCGCCGGTACGCCGGATCGTCGACGAACGTGAGCACGTGCAGGGTCTTGAAGATCCGCCCGTACATGGCGAACGCCTCGCCGAGCTGAGTGGGCCGCCCGTCGCGCTGCAAGATGCGGATCACGTCGTGGGCCGACACGGTGCGGGTGTAGATCGAGCAGATGATCCGCAGGATGTCGGGCCAGTGCCGGGCGATCTTCTCACAGTCGATCTGTCCACGGGCGGCCTTGTTCAGGGCGGCGTAGTCGGCGCCGCGGTTGATCCGCCACAGCTTCGCGTCGGGCAGGTCGGCAAGGACCGGTCGGTAGTCGAACCCGAGCAAGGTGACGATGCCGAACACGATGTCGGAGTAGGAGCCCTGGTCGGTGATCAGCACCTCCGGGCGGCGGTCGCCGTCCGGGTTGAACACCAGGTCCACGAAGTGCAGAGTGTCTTTCGGAGCACCCGACACGACCCTGCCGGCCAACCCGATCCGCTGGTCGGAGATCATGTTGAGCCAGGTCACGCCCTTCTTGCGGGCGAAGTACTTCGGGCTCGGACGGGCGTCGATACTGCGCACCGCGACGACGAACCGTACCCCGTCCACGGCGGCGACCATCCCACCGCCCCACGCCTGTGCCAGGGCGATGCCGGCTTGGGCGTCGATGAGTACCGCGTTCGCCGCCGTGTAGTTGTCCGGCCGTAGGTAGTGCTGGTCGACGTGGGCCAGCCGGTCGCGGGTCAGTGCCGGGATGTCGTTGTCGATCACTGGGGACAGTCCGACGTTGAGGGAGTGCGCCGTCAGCAGCGCCGCCACCGAGATGTGCAGGTCCGCCAGCCGGGAGGTGCTGCCGGTCACCGAGGTGAACGCGGCTGGCAACCGAGGGTGCCAGCTCATCACCTCCAGGATCTGCTCGGACAGATCGACTCGCGGGATCATGCCTTCCAGGCGTGTCTTGAGGTCTTTCAGGCTCGGCCGGTCCTCGAGGCCGTCGTCCTTGCCCAGGTGCAGTCGGCCGTCGGAGTCCACGGTGAGGCTGGTGTTGGCACCGATGCCCGCGGCGGTCGCCCGCCACGCCTCGTCCAGGTCCGCGGCGTGGGCCTCCAACAGTCCGGCGGGCTCTTCGGGCAGCAGCAGCGCGTTGAGCACCGGGTGCTTCACCGCGTCCCACGCGTCGTCGGACAGCAGTCGGGCACGTGGGTCGGCGAAGCGGTCGGACACCTTGGCGAAGATGTCGCGGCGCTTGAGACCCTCGTGGAATAGCTCCAGTACGCAGAACACGTAGGCGTTGCGGTCTACGCAGCCTTCGGGCTGGCCCTTGGGGAACACCAGCTGATCCCACCAGCCCTTCGGCACCAGCCCGACGTCGACCTTGCGCGCGTCCAGGTATCCCTTGGGCACCCGTACGGTCTCGCCTGCGTCGATCAGCTTCGGCAACGTCCGCATCGCGTTGACCACCCGCACCGCATCCGCGGTCGCCCCGAACTCGATCACCTGGCACAACATCCGCAGGAACCCCCGCACTGTGTTGAACCGCTCCACGACCTGCGCCCGCCACTCGCCGTCCGGCGCAGCGTCCTTCGGCGGGGTGAACTCCCGCACCGCCTCCATCGCCGTGCGGAGCTTCGCCCGCGAACCCACCGCGGCCTCGATCGCGTCCCACACCACGGCGAGGGGCACCGCGTCGCCCCAGGATTCCGCCTCGAACAACACTTGCACCGCCGCCGATAGCACTCCGGCGTGGCGGGCCTGCCCGTGCGCCCGCTTCAGCTTCGCCTTGTCCGAGCTGCGCGACGCCCGGCCGACCAGCTCGCTGGTCATGAACACGTCGAACAGCTCCAGCGCGTCATCGGTCGCGGTGACCTCCAGCCAGCGCACCGTCGCCAACAACGTCGCGATCTTGCGGTGGTAGGTCAGCTTCGCCAACTTCGGCGCTTTCGCCTCAAACCCCGTCCGCGCGAGCTCGATCAGCCTGCGGGTCGGCACGCCGGTGACAGCCACGTCCACCGCGCCCATGTGCAGCCCCGCGATCTGCGACACCCTGTCGAGGGACATCACCAAGCCCCGCCCGGTCGGGTTCTTCGGCCCGCGTCGCCACAAGTCCAGCTGCGACCGGCGCTGCCCCTCCGGCACCCGCAAGATCTTCTCCAGGTCGGCGGCCTGCTGCGCAGTGACCGCCCGCGACAGCGCCTCGTACAACCGGTCCTCGGCCGCGTTCCGCGCGCTGGCCACGTCATCGCGTAACGTCGTCACACCCGGCAGCAGCACCTGCTCCGCCCGCAGCCGAGCAACCGCCGAGTAGAACAACGCCTTGGGCCCGTCACCAGTGGCCCACGCCTGATCAACTACCCACGCCAGTAGCCGATCCTTCGCTGCCGAGTACGGGGTGTACCCGTACTCCTGGCAGATCTCTTCCTGATGGTCATACCGCGTTTGCTTACGCTCCAGGTACGCCTTCACGCACGACGGGTCGGCCACACCGATCTGCGACGCCACATAGTCGACCACCGCGGTCGGCACGTCGAGCGGATCCTCCAGGAACCTGCCCAGATGACGCACCGTCACGAGCTAGAGACTGAACCCCAACCGATTGTGATCACTACGCTTGGTCGCGACCAAGTCCCGGTCCACGTCGTCCAGGAAGAAGAACCGCTCGAGGACCGACTGGTCAGGCGGGCCAGTGAAGCGGCCGTACACCGCTTCCTCGGCAGCGGTCAGAAACTTGCTCACGAACGGCCAGAGTAGCCGTATCCACCAGCTTCTCTAGATCATCGTTAGCGCGACTTTCCCGAGCGATAGTCCCCAAGCGCCCGCCCCCACGACGGCCCGCCCACGTCGGCGTAGCGGTCCAGGAAATCCACCCGCGCCGGCGACTGCGCATCCGCGAGCTGCATGTCCGTCAGCTGGGCGAAAGCCGCCAACGCACGCGACCGCACCGTCGGCGCCGTGCCACCGGCGAGGTCCCGGCGCACTGTGTGGGGCTCGCCGGAGCCGGTGGTCACCGGCCGGTACCCGCCCGGGCTTGCAGGACCCACTGCCAGGGTCCGATTCAGCGTCGTCAAGCCTGCTGCCGCGGCCGACGCCGGGCGCAACCCCAGCGGCACCGCCGCGGACGCGACGCCCAGTAACGCCGCGCCCAGCAGTCCACGTCGAGAAACAGCCATGCTGCCCACCTCCGCTCCGCACTGGCCGATTGGCTCAGCCACTCCAGAGCAGCAGGCAGACCGGCAAGCATGGTCGGGGCTCTCGCAGCCGGGAACTGCGTGGTGGCCAAACCCAGCGAGCTCGCCCCGAACACGTCACAAACGATGGCGCGGCTGCTGCCCGCGTATCTCGATCCTGAGGCGATGGCGGTCGTGCAAGGTGCGGTTGCCGAGACGACGGCACTGCTGCAGCAGCGGTTCGATCACATCTTCTACACCGGCAACGCCGCCGTCGGGCGCATCGTGATGACCGCGGCCGCCCGGCACCTGACCCCGGTGACCCTAGAGTTGGGCGGCAAGAGCCCGGTCATCGTCGACCGCGACGCCGACCTGGTCACCGCCGCACGCCGCATCGCCTGGAGCAAGTTCCTCAACGCCGGCCAGACCTGCGTCGCCCCCGACTACCTGCTCACCGACCCGCACACCGCCCAGCGGCTCGAGCCTCTGCTAGCCGCGGCGATCACCGACCTGTACGGTCCGGACCCGTCGACCAGCCCCGACTACGGCCGTATCATCACCACACGCCACTTCGACCGGCTCACCGCCCTGCTCGCCGACGGCCGCGTCGTCGCCGGGGCAGTCCACGACCGGCAGCGCCGCTACCTCGCCCCGACCGTCCTCGCAGACGTCAGCCCCGACACGCCGGTGATGCGCGAGGAGATCTTCGGACCGATCCTGCCCATCGTCACCGTCACCGACCTCGACGACGCCATCAGGTTCGTCAACGCCCGCGACAAGCCGCTATCTCTGTACGCGTTCACGAACTCCGGGCAGACCCGCCGACGCATCCTGGCCGAGACATCCTCCGGCGCGGTCGGGTTCGGCCTGCCCGCCGCCCATTTGAGCGTGCCCGGCCTGCCCTTCGGCGGCGTTGGCGAAAGCGGCATCGGCGCCTACCACGGCCGGCACTCCATCGACACGTTCAGCCACCGCAAGGCCGTCCTGAGCAAACCCCTGGCTCCGGACACTATGCGGCTGGCCTACCCGCCTCACACCAGAATCAAAGCGCGGCTGCTGCACCTCATCTCGTAGCCAGCGACGAGCATGGCGCAGGCAGCCACACGCGAGCGACAACTGGGCTGCACGGGGTTCATCACTTCGCATCGACTTGGGAGGCGATCTTCAATGGGTGATGTCATGGCCTCCCGCTGGCGCGGCCAGCGGGGACGCTGCGAGGTCTGGTACACCACCATCACCGACCCGGCCACCGGTACTGGGATCTGGCTGCACCACGAACTGATCTCACCCAGCACCCCCGGCACGTCGGCCTACGGACACGGCTTCGTGGCCGTCTTCCCACCCGACGCCGCCCCGACGATGGTGCGCTTCGGCCCCTGCCCCTGGCGCCCCCAGGGCGACACGATCTTCGCGACCGACACCGTGGCCATGACCCGTGACAGCTTCACCGGCGCCGTCGGCCCGATCACCTGGGACCTGACCGCGACATGCGGCAGCACCCGGCCCATGTTCACGTTCCCGCACTGGGCCTGGTGCCACGGCCTGCTACCCGCGGCCCACCTCGTGGCCACACCGGGCGCCCGCCACACCGGCACGGTGCACATCGGCGAGCACGTGATCGAACTGCGCGACGCGCCCGGCGCGACCAGCCGGATCTACGGCCACGGCAACGCCCGCCGCTGGTGCTGGCTGCACGCCGACCTCGGCAACGGCAATATCCTGGAGATCGTGGCCGCCGTCGCGATGCGGCCAGGACTACGCAGGCTCCCGCCGCTGCCCATGGTCAAGCTGCGCCTGGACGGCGCCGACTGGCCCGCCCACGACCCACTGCTCGCATCGTTTCGCTTCCGCGCCGACATCGGCCTACCGCGCTGGACCGTCACCGGCGCAAGCGGCGGCCGCAGGCTTCAGGTCACCGTCCACCAGCCGCCCGAACGCACCCTCGCCGTGGCCTACACCGACCCCGACGGCAGAACGTGCACCTGCCACAACACCGAGGTCGCCGACGCCGACATCCTCCTCGAACGCCGCGGACCCGACGGCTGGCAGCCCGAACGCCGGTGGCGGCTGCAGGGCACGGCGCACGCCGAAGTCGGCCTCCGCTGACCCACCGCCGCAGGGCACTACAGCACGACATTCCCGGGGCTGGCCGACGGCCGATCCACGTGCAGGTGCGAGTGGGGCTGGGTGCGAGGCCGCTCTCGGTACACGACTCGGCCCGCGTTCGTGAGGCCACTGCTGATGACACGGGCAGGGGCCATGTGCAGGACTCCGATGAGCCCAGGCACCTGTGAAGTTGATGAACCGGCCCCGCCTGTCGATCACGGCTGCAGGTGGCACCGAGGTACCCGGCGAAGATCGGCTGCGTTGCCTCTGGCCATGAGTCGTCAACGGTGTCCTGCGGCTCCCCGAACGAATGGAGCGCTGCGGGTCGATTCACCCCGCCGGAGTTCAACGGGTTGTGGCCCGTGCGGGAGGGCTGGCGGCGGCCGGCCGCAGGGCCGGCCGCCGGTCGAACGGTCAGGAGACGTTCAGTGCGGTGTCGTCGATGACGAACGACGTCTGCAGCGAGAAGTCCTCAATACCGAGGAAGTGGATCTGGACGCTTTGCCCGGCGTATGCCGCTAGGTTGAACGACTTCTGGGTGTAGCCGGCGGCCTTGTTGAGGTTGGAGTAGGTGGCCAGGGTGGCCAGGACCGTGCCGGAGCTGTTGCGGACCTGGACCCGCAGGGTGTCGTAGGCGATGGTTGTGGTGGTCTCGGCCGTGTCGATGTGCAGCCAGAAGCTCAGCGTGTAGCTTGTGCAGCCGGTCGGCAGCGTGACGGTCTGGGTGAGGGTGTCGGTGTGGGTGGTGCCGTAGCCGTCCAGCCACGCGAAGCGGGTGCCGCCGTGCGGGCTCTGCCCGGCGAACGCGCCGATCACGCCGCTGGTCGCCGTCCACGGGGCGCTACCGGACTCGAAGCCGGGGTTGCCCAGGTTCTGCCCGGGGCTGGCGCAGCCGCCCCCGCCGCCGGTCACGGTCAGCGTGTACGACGCGGTCCGCACCACCGACCCGGTCCCGGTGACCGTCACCGTGTAGGTGCCGGCCGGCGTCGACGCCGTAGTGCTGATCGTCATGGTCGAGGAGTCGCCGGAGGTCACCGACGCCGGGCTGAACGAGGCTGTCGCCCCGCCCGGCAGGCCGGAGGCCGACAGCGCCACGGTCTGCGGGCTGCCCGAGGTCGTGGTCGTGCCCACGGTGGCGGTCACCGACCCGCCCGGCGCGGCCGAGCCCGACGCCGGGGCCACCGTGACGGTGAAGTCGTTGGCGGCGGTGCCGTTGACGACGTACAGCAGCTTGTTCGGCGAGCCGGTGCCCGGGTTGGTGACCACGCCGCTGGTGGCGTTGTTGACCAGGTAGTCGCGCACCTGCTGCGGCGTGTACGACGGGTTCTGCGCCAGCACGAGGGCGGCGGCACCGACGACGTGCGGGGTGGCCATCGAGGTGCCGCTGATGGTGTTGGTCGCGGTGTTGCTGGTGTTCCACGCTGAGGTGATCGACGAGCCGGGGGCGAAGATGTCCAGGCAGGTGCCGATGTTGGAGAACGATGAGCGGGTGTCGGTGCTGGTGGTCGACCCGACGGTGATGGCGTTGGGGGTGCGGGCGGGTGAGGTGTTGCAGGCGTTGGCGCCGTTGTTGTTGCCGGCGGCGACGCCGTAGGTGATGCCGTCGGCGATCGAGGCGGCCACGGCGTTGTCGAGGGTGGTGTCGACGCCGCCGCCGAGGCTCATGTTGGCCACGGCGAGCTCGCCGGGGTCGTGGTCGCCGGTGACCCAGTCGATGCCGGCGACGACCTGGGCGGTGGTGCCCTGGCCGGAGTTGTTGAGCACCCGCACGCCGACCAGGGTCACGGCCTTGGCCACGCCGTAGGTGGTGCCGCCGACGGTTCCGGCGACGTGGGTGCCGTGTCCGTGGCCATCGTCGGCGGCCCCGCCGTCGATGGCGTCGAACCCGGTGACGGCGCGGCCGCCGAAGTCGTTGTGCGTGAACCGGATACCGGTGTCGATGATGTAGGCGCGGACGCCGGCGGCGGTGGTCGGGTAGGTGTAGCTGTTGTTCAGCGGCAGGTTGCGCTGGTCGATGCGGTCCAGACCCCACGACGGGGTCGGGCTCTGCGTGCCGGTGGCGGTGTGGATGCCGTTGGCCTGGACGTACGCCACAGCGGGGTCGGCGGCCAGCCGCCGTGCGGCGGCCTGCGGCATGCTGACCTCGAAGCCGCGCACCGCGTGGCGGTAGGTGTGGCCGGTCCGGCCGCCGAAACGGGCCGACAGCTGCTCGGCCTTGGCGGTCACGGCGTCGCGGCTGACGGTGTCCTTGAGCACGACGAGGTAGCTGTCGGGCACCACGGCCGCGGTGCCCACGGACAGGATCTGCCCCTCGGATGCGGCGAGCGCCGGAACGCCGGTCAGGGTTGCCGCAGTCGCCGCGGCGAGCAGGATCGCTGCTGCTGCGGCCAGGCGGCGAGGTGAAAGCGGGAGTGTCATCTCCCTCCTCCCATTCTGCCGGCCGTGCCTGGGCCGCTCGTGACGGCGCGCTCAGGGTCAGGACGGGCCGGCACCGTAGACGTTAGGAGGATCAGCCACTGATCACAATAGATGTCCATTCGTCTATTGATTGGCCTCGTCACGATCGCCACGCGGCCCCCTAGGCCCACAGCACACCGTGCCCGAGGACAGCCTGCACAGCCGCAGCGGCAGGTTCTCCACCGTGATCGGGTGGGTGCGAGCGCTGGCTGCGGCGTGCCACGAGCGTCGACGCGGGCAGGCCTGCCCGCAACGAGCAGGCGCACGATGTGGGGCAGGGCCGGAGACGGCAGGACGCCGAACAAGCCCGGCGGGGCTGGTACCAGCGCGCGGACGCCCTCGGTCGGGCCAGTGCCGGACAATGGAAGCCTGGGGTCGTCGTCAGGCGGCAGTCGCCGAACCCAGGAGGTAGATGTGGTGAACGTGATGCCAGCGGCAGGACACACCTCCACGGCGGAGGTCGTTTCGTGTCCGGAGTGCGGGCGCCGCAATCGGGTGCGGTCGGCGCTTGCAGGCACGCCCCACTGCGCCGACTGCCATCAGCCGCTGCCCTGGATCACGCGGGCGACGGACCACGATTTCGCCGACATCGTGACGGAATCGACGCTGCCCGTGCTGGTCCACCTGTGGGCGCCCTGGTCCTGGCCCAGCCGGGCAGTGGCACACGGAGTACGGAAGGCGGCACACGCCTATGCGGGCCACCTAAAAGTGGTCGAGGTCAATGTAGATCAGTCGCCGGAAACGGCGCACCGCTACCAAGCTCGGGCGGTCCCGACCCTGCTGCTGCTCGACGACGGACAGGTACGGGCCCGCCGGGCCGGAGCCGGCGCGGCGTTAGCGCTGCTCGAGTGGGTCGGACAGGCGTTGACGCGTCCGGTTGCCCGTTGACGCGGCGGGATGCGCCAGGCGAGCGGCTCGGGCTCGGCCGCCGCACTCCGTGGCCGGTCATGGCCTCAGCCCGCCATCGGCGTACGACAGGGCAACGTGGCGGCATGCCGCCGCGTGCCCCAGTGTTCTCGGCGGTCGGTTCTGCCGCCAGCCCAGCTTCGACTAGACATCGACGATGTTGATCGCAGGCCGCGCCGTGACGATCACCGGCCCGTCGCAGTTCCAGCACACGATCTCGCTGTCGTGAAGGCTACGTCCCTGCACGTCGCAGAGGCGGCACTCCCACACGGCGGTGATCACGTATGGGGTGCTACCGGGGTCCGGGCCAGGGCTCATGTGCTACTCCAGGCGGCGCTTGACTGCCCGCAATCATGAATGAGGCCAGCCTGGACATGTCAACCGGGAGGTGATGCAGCTCACATATGCGTCGGTCGTGGCCGGCTGCCCGACGTCGGTGGCGGGCAGCCGGCCTGGTTCCGCCGGCGGTGTCACGAGGTGACAGCGCACTGTCCCCGGTCGGCCTTCTTCGGCCCGTCGGCGTTGGGCCGCACGTCGAAGTCGAAGATGGCGGTGGGTACGTAGAGCGAGCAGCAGGCGTTCGGGATGTCCACGACGCCGCTGATGCGCCCCTCGATCGGGGCCGAACCGAGCAGCAGGTACGCCTGCTCGCCGGTGAAGCCCCACTTCTTCAGGTACTCGACCGCGTTGAGGCAGGCCCTGCGGTAGGCCACCGTCGCGTCGAGGTAGTAGTTGGTGTCCGTGTCATGGTCGACGGAGACCCCGATGAACGTCAGGAACTCCGAGTAACGCGGCTCGACGTTGCCCGGCATGAAGATCGGGTTCGTGGTGACGCCGTACTTGTCCATGCCGCCCTTGATGAGGTCGACCCTCATATCGATGTAGCCGCCCATCTCGATGGCACCGCAGAAGGTGATCTCCCCGTCGCCCTGGCTGAAGTGCAGGTCGCCGCCGGACAGCTTGGCGTCCTT
>NZ_JBFAOU010000155.1:0-19806 GCF_040675365.1 Catellatospora sp. NPDC049609
CGCGATCCACGCCAGCCCGCCCTGCAAGGACCACAGCCTGCTCACCGTGTCCAACCGCAAACGCCCCGGCTGGAGCGACGGGCACGTCAACCTCACGCGCCACCACACGGCGCGGGCGCGGGACGGACGCTCGTGCGCGGGCCGCGACCGGACGCGGGGCGGGTGCTCATGCGCGGGCCGCGACCAGGCGCGGCAGGTCGCGGGTGACCTCGACCAGGAACCAGGCGGGCAGCACCGGCCTGCCCTCGGCGTCGGCGGCGACGACGAGCTGCGCGCACTCCAGCGAGATCTCGGCCAGCTCGACCAGCAGCCCCTTGGCCCGCATGGCGAACTCCCGCACCGCGCGGCCGGCGTGCTCGCGGCTGTCCGGCAGGTCCTTGACCAGCCGGGCCCGGAACGCCTCGGCGAAGAAGTAGAGCAGGTCGCGGTCGGTCGCGGCGCGCGGCCACGAGGCGTCGCCGCGCACGATCGCGTCCAGGCCGTACCGGTGGCGCACGGTCTTGACGTACGCGCAGAAGCCCGACGCGTGCGCCGGGGTGAGCGTGCCGTACGCCAGCAGCCGCAGCGTCTCCTCACCGATCTCGTCGCCGTACGAGCGCAGCGCGTCCGACAGCATGTGCCAGGCGCGCGGCGTGGAGAACGGCTCCTCGGTCTTGGGCGGCTGCACCCAGAGGTGGTCCGGGCGCTGGGTGAGGTAGTCCAGCACCCACGGGTGGATGCCGGCGCCCGCCGCCCAGTCCAGCCAGTCCACCGCGGACGCCCGCAGGTGCAGGTGCAGCAGGCGGTTGACCAGCGCGGACGCCATCGGGCGGGCGAGCGCGTTGTCCGTGGCACGGTTGCCCGCTCCGATCACGATCGAGCCCGCGGGCAGCTCGTACGCGCCGATGCGGCGGTCGAGGATGAGCGAGTAGAACGCCTTCTGCACCTCGGGCGTGGAGGCGTTGAGCTCGTCGAGGAAGAGGCAGTACGGCTCGCTGCGGGCGATCATCTCGGGCGGCGCGAAGCGGCTGCGGCCGTCGTGCAGCTCGGGGACGCCGATCAGGTCCTCGGCGGCGAGCTGGGTGCCGACCAGGGTGACACAGGGCAGGCCGAGGGAGTCGGCGAAGGCGCGGACCAGCGAGCTCTTGCCGATGCCGGGGGCGCCCCACACGAAGACCGGCCGGACGACCGCGACGTGCAGCAGCAGGTCGGGAAGCTGGGCCGGAGTGAGCGTGAGCGCGGAGTGCACGCCGGGAAATGATCCGCCCCGGCGTGCCCTCCGGCAACGTGATTAGGCGTTGGGTCGCTTGCCGTGGTTGGCCTTCGAGCCCTTGCGAGCCTTCTTCTTACGGGCCTTCTTACCCATGGGCGGCACCTCCTACGTCAGCGCGGTTTGCAGGGACAAATCCTAGACGCAGGTTGAGCGCCGCCGGCCCGCCGCTCCGTGATTGGATACGGACGTCTTGCACGCGAGTCAGGGGAAGGGGCCGGCTATGGCCGAGGAGATCAAGGCCGAGATGGTGGCGAACGTGTGGAAGGTCGTGGCGGCGGCGGGGGACGAGGTCGCCGAGGGTGACACCCTGGTCATCCTGGAGTCGATGAAGATGGAGATCCCCGTGATCGCCGAGTCGGACGGCGTGGTCTCCAAGATCGCTGTGAACGAGGGTGACGTCGTCCAGGAGGGCGACCTCATCGCCGTCATCGAGTAGCGTCACCTGGCATGACCGAGATCATCGTCCGCCCGGCGCAGCCGGCCGACCACGACGCGATCGGTGCGCTGTCCGTCGCCGCGTACCGGGGCGACGGGCAGACCGCGGACGGCCACCCGTACGAGGCGCACCTGTCCGACGTCGCCGCCCGGGCCCGCGTGGCCGAGGTGCTGGTGGCCGTCGACGAGCCGACCGGGCAGGTGCTCGGCGCGGTCACGTTCGTGCTGGCGGGGACCGCGCTGGCCGAGGTGTCCCGGCCGGGCGAGGCGGAGTTCCGCATGCTGGCCGTGGCGCCCGCGGCCCAGGGCCGGGGCGTCGGCGAGCTGCTGGCCCGCGCCTGCCTGGACCGCGCCGCGGCGCAGGGCTGCACCGGCGTGACCATCTGCGTGCGAGACTTCGCCGCCACCGCCCGCCGCCTCTACGCCCGGATGGGCTTCGAGCGGGCACCCGATCGCGACTGGTCGCCCCTGCCGGGGGTCACCCTGCTGGGTCTGCACCACCCGCTCGCCTGACCGACGCTCCGCCTCCGCCGCCCGGCGGCGTGGGCGGAGCTGCTGTCGTACGCCGCGCGGCGGTCGCCTGCCGCGCAGGGTCAGCGGATCAGGTCGAGCGCGACCTCCATCGCGGCCTCGCGGCGCTCCTCGTCGGAGATCTCCTCACCCTGGAGCAGGAGCCAGGAGGTGTTGAGGGCGAACACCGCCATGCCGGCGCGCAGCCGGGCGGTCGGTGCGGAGCCGGGCTCGGCGAGCAGGCCGATGATGTCGATGAGGGCGTCGCGCATCTTCGCGCCCGCCGGCTGGTTCTTGAAGGCGAGCTGGTTCTGGTGGAAGAACCGCATCACCATGAGGAACCGGCCGCTGTAGAGGTCGTCGGCGTAGCGCGCCAGCAGCTCGCGGCGGAATTCGGCGGAGTGCGGCTCCGGCTGGCTGCGGCCCCACTCGATCAGCGCGTTCATCCGCCCGAGCTGGTCGGCGGAGAAGCTGTCGACGATCTCCTCTTTGCTCTTGAAGTGGTAGTAGAGCGCGGCCTTGGTGACGCCCAGCCGCTCGGCGATCTCGCGCAGCGACGTGCCGTCGTAGCCCTGCTCGGTGAACAGGTCGAGCGCGACGGCCTGGATGCGGGCGCGAGTGTCCGGCCGGGCCTCGGCGCGGCCACCTGCGAGGTCGTTCATCGCTGCTCCGTGTTCCTTGGATCACACTGTCAGCCGGGTGGGGTAACCAACTTGACGGCCGGCAAGTAGGGAACTTACCGTACGGCTAGTAAATATTCTAGCCGGGCGGCAAGTAAGGTCGCCGGTGAACGAGCGGAGCCCTCCCGTGACTGAAGTCCTGGACCGGACGGCGTCGTCCCCCGAAATCCCCAAACCCAACCTGCGGGTGGTGCTGCCCGGTCTCATGCTGGCGATCCTGCTGGCGATGCTCGACAACATGATCATCGGTACGGCCATGCCGCGCATCGTCGGCGAGCTGGGTGGTCTGGACAAGCTGTCGTGGGTGGTCACCGCGTACGTGCTCGGCACCACGATCTCGACCCCGATCTGGGGCAAGCTGGGCGACCTCTACGGCCGCAAGACCATCTTCCTGGTCTCGATCGTCATCTTCCTCGTCGGCTCGGCGCTGTCCGGCGCGGCCGGCGAGATCGACCCCGCCTCGGGCATGAACCAGCTGATCGCCTTCCGGGCGCTGCAGGGCCTCGGCGCCGGTGGTCTGATGGTCGGCGCGATGGCGATCATCGGCGACCTCGTGCCGCCCCGCGAGCGCGGCAAGTACCAGGGCATGATGGCGGCCATCATGGCCGTGGCGATGATCGCCGGCCCGCTCGTCGGCGGTCTGATCACCGACCACGCCGACTGGCGCTGGGCCTTCTACGTCAACCTGCCGATCGGCGGCATCGCGCTGTTCGTGCTGGCCTCCACCCTGCACCTGCCGAAGTACCGCACCGAGCACCGCATCGACTGGATCGGTGCCGCCCTGCTCAGCATCGGCGTCACCGCGCTGGTCCTGATCACCACCTGGGGCGGCAACAAGTACGCCTGGGACTCCAAGGAGATCCTCGGCCTGGGCGCGGTCGGCGTGGTGCTGCTGGGCGTCTTCCTCTGGACGCAGACGCGGGTCGCCGAGCCGATCCTGCCGCTGGGCATCTTCCGCAACCGCAACTTCACGCTGGTCTCGATCATCGGCTTCATGGTCGGCTTCGCGATGTTCGGCGCGATCTCGTTCCTGCCGCTCTACATCCAGACCGTGCAGGGCGCCTCGGCGACCAACAGCGGCCTGCTGCTGCTGCCGATGATGCTCGGCATGATGGTCACCTCGATCTTCGCGGGCCGGACCATCACCAAGACCGGCCGCTACCGGATCTTCCCGATCCTCGGCGGCGTCACCCTGGCCGTGGCGATGGTGCTGCTCACCCGCCTCGATGTGGACACCAGCATCGCCGAGTCCTCGGCGTACATGGTCGTGCTCGGCGTCGGCATGGGCTTCCTGATGCAGACCACCATGCTGATCGCGCAGAACAGCGTGGAGCAGAAGGACCTCGGCGTCTCCAGCTCCACGGCGACGTTCGTGCGCTCCATCGGCGGCTCGTTCGGCGTCTCGATCTTCGGTGCGGTGTTCGTCGACCGGCTCGGCGACGACCTGGGCAGCGCCATGCCGGCCGGTGCGCCCGGCGGGATGGAGATGAACGTCGGCGGCCTGCAGCCGGACAAGCTCGACCTGCTGCCCCCGCCGATCAAGGAGGCGGTGCTGCACGGCATCGCGTACGCCACCTCGGGCCTGTTCTGGTGGGCGCTGGGCTTCGCGATCCTGGTCCCGATCGCGGCCTGGTTCATCAAGGAGGTCCCGCTGCGCGGCGGCGAGTCCGCGGCCGACGACGCGGACGCCCCCGCCCGCCCGCTGGTCGCGGTGGACTGACCGCCCGACACCTCACCCGAGGCCCCGCCCGCGCCGCCACCCGGCCGCGAGGGCGGGGCCTCGCCATGCCCGGCCGCCGCGGGTGGCCGGCCAAGATCGCGCTTGCGTGTCGAAACCTGTGGTGGGACCGCAGGTTTCGACACGAAGTAGTGATCCACCAGCGGCCAGCCGGTGGTGGCAGGGCGCTCAGTGGGTGGAGATCGCTGTCTCCGGTCGGAAAGCGGAGTAGGACTGCAGATTCCGACAGGGGACAGCGATCTTGCTCCCCGCGACCGTCACGGGCGGCGGAGGAGGCGGGAGAGCCAGGGGCGGCGCGGTTGGGGGAGCGGGGCGGCGGGAGACGGCGCGGGTGGGGTGTCGCCGGTGATCTCGCGGGCCAGGGCGCGGGCGGCGGCGGGCATGCCGGGCGTGACGAAGGCGAGCTGGGCCACCGCCACGTCGGCGGTGAACGGGTGCCGGCGCCGGGCCTCGGGCACCGCGCGCAGCCGTGCTTCGAGCAGCGCGGCGACGTCGGCGCGGCAGCCGGGGTCCACCCAGGCCGCGGTGACCAGGGCGTACAGCGCCTCGACGGGGCCCTCCCCGGCGCCGAGCGCGAGGTCGAGCAGCAGCCGGCGCCGGTTCGAGGTGAACCACGGCTGCGACGCGTCGTGGTGCAGCAGGCCCAGGCAGGCCCACAGCCGCAGCCCGCGCCGGGCGGCGGGCACCCGGTCGGGGTCGGTCCCGGCCGGCACCGGCGGGTGGGCCAGCGCGGCGAGCAGATCATCGACGGGTACGCCGGCCAGCCGCACCGCGGCGTCGTACGCCATCGGCGGCGGTCCCCAGCCCAGCGGCAGCATCGCGGCCAGCGCGCGGGCGCTGGTCGGGTGGGGCGGGTCGGGCGTGGGTCCGGCGGTCGCGATCGGATCACCCGCCTCGGGCACGAAGCCGAGCCAGGGTAGCCGGTCGCAGCACTGCTGCAGGTCGAAGTGCTCGTGGCTGGCGTCGGTGGTGGCCCGCATGAAGTCGGCGAGCGCGACCAGGTGGTCCGGGTCGCCGTCGGCCAGGAAGCGCAGCCGGTGCGCGGTGTGCACGGCGCAGTCGTACGACGGGTCGCTTGCCATCGCCTGCTCGATGAGCGCCAGCGCCTCGGCGGTGTGGCCCAGCTCGGTGAGCCAGAGGGCGAGGTCGGAGGCGACCGACAGGTCGGCGGGGTCGTGCCGCCGGGCCGCCCGCATCGCCCGCACGGCCTCGTCGAGCCGCCCGGCGGCGCGCAGGGCGTTGCCCCACCACATCTCGGTCAGCTTGTTCGACTGCAGCCGCACCCCGCGCTCGGCCCAGGCCAGCGCCAGCGGCACCTCGCGCAGCCGCCGGGCGATGCCCGAGGCGGCACCGTGCAGCAGCGCCTCGTCCGGGTACGCGGTCAGGGACCGCCGGGCGAGGTCGAGATACGGGCGGCAGGCGCGGGCGACGGGCCCGTGGGCGGGGTCGGGCAGCGCGCCGAGCACCGACAGCAGCACCCGGAGCAGGTGGTCGACGCCGACCCGGCCCGCGTCCAGCGCCTGCACCCAGCTGACGTCGGCCCACGGCCGCGCCGGGTCGTGCACGGTGGCCTGGGCGAGCAGCGAGAGCGCGTCGGCGTGCCGGCCGTGCCGCGCGAGCACATGCGCGAAGGCGGCGACGCGGCCCACGGTGGCGCGCTCGCCCGGGTGGAACAGGGTCAGCCCGCCGTCGTCGGCGTGCGCCGCGATCTTCTCCAGCAGCTCGTGCGCCTCGGGCAGGGTGGGCTCGTACGCGAGTGCGGCGCTGAGATGGCGCACCGCGTGCTCCTCGTCGTGCTCGTCGAGGGCGAGGGCGGCCAGGGCGAGCTCGCCCAGGGCCTCCTGGTGCGGATCGTTGACGCCGTCGGACACCTGACCCCTTCCTGCCGGGCCGTGGCCCGTTGCCGCCGAGCGGCCTGCCGCGCTCCTCGGTGGCACAGGGTAGAGGGGTACCGGCGAGTTGTGTGGTCCTGCTCATTTGTGCTCGCAGTGTTGATTCGATGTGCAATATCGTGCAAGACTGCGCACGGAACGCGCGGGATCGCGCAGCATCGCAGGACGAAGTGGTAGGAGAGAGAGATGGGCCAGCGCGGCACCGGAATGGCAGCGGACATCGCCGAGCAGCCGGAGGTGTACGCCGGGCTGCTGGAGCCCGCGTACGCCGACGCCATCGCACAGGTCGCCCGGGTGATCGCCGAGCGCCGCCCGAAGCACGTCGTGTTCACCGCGCGCGGCACGTCCGACCACGCCGCCCTCTACGCGGCGTACCTCACCGAGATCCGGCTCGGCCTGCCCGCGGGGCTGGCCTCGCCCAGCGCCGTCACGGTGTTCGGCGCCCGCCCCGACCTGTCCCACGCGCTGGTCGTGGGCGTCTCGCAGAGCGGCGGCTCGCCCGACCTGGCCGAGGTGCTGCGGGTGGCCCGGGAGTCCGGCGCGCTGACCCTCGCGGTGACCAACAACCCGGAGTCGGTGCTGGCGCAGACCGCCGAGCTGTCCGTTGACGTCGCCGCCGGGCACGAGCGCGCGGTCGCCGCGACCAAGACCTACACCGCCGAGCTGCTCGCCCTGCTGCTGCTCGTCGAGGGCGTACGCGCCGGCGACGGCGCCCTGCCCGCCGACGAGCGCGCCGCGCTGGCGCAGCTGCCAGAGCTGGCCCGGCGCACCCTCGCCGACACCACCGCCGCCGACCTGGCCGGGCGCTACCGGTTCGCGGCCCGGATGGTCACCACCGGCCGGGGCTACGCGTACCCGAGCGCCCGCGAGGCGGCGCTGAAGCTGATGGAGACGTCGTACCTGCCCGCGCTGGCGTTCTCCGGGGCCGACCTGCTGCACGGCCCGCTGGCGATGACCGACCCCGACGTGCCGGTGCTGGCCATGGTCGGCGCCGGGCCCGGCGGGCAGGCGATGCGCGAGGTGCTCACCCGCCTCGACGAGCGCCGCGCCGACGTCGTGGTGGTCGGCCCCGAGTCGGTGCCCGGCGCGTCGACCCGCCTGAACGTGCCCGCCGTCGACGAGCGCTACGCCCCGCTGCTGGAGATCCTCCCGCTGCAGCAGCTCGCCCTGTCGCTGGCCCTGGCCCGCGGCGAGGACCCCGACGCCCCCCGCGGCCTCAAGAAGGTCACCGCCACCCTCTGACCCACCACCAAGATCGCCCGACTTGCCAGGCACATGGTCGTATCGCGCGCCAACATACGCACACCTGCCTGGCAAGTCGGGCGATCTTGCAGGTCCGGCGGGGCGGCGGGCGGCGGTGGGGTGTGCGGGTGGTGGTCGTCGAGGGCCGCGGGCGTGAGACGCTGATCGCGTGTCAACGCTGCGTGAACTCGTCGAGGAGCACACCTCGCTCGGCCCGGTCGACATCGACCACCTGCACCGGCTGGCCGGCGACTGGCAGCTGATCTCCGACCTGTCCTTCGCCGACCTGCTGCTGTGGGTGCCGGTGGAGGGCGACCCGGGCACGGGCACGCCGGCGTTCCTCTGCGTGGCCCAGGTGCGGCCGACCACCGCGCCCACGGCGTACCAGGACGACCAGGTGGGGCGGGTGTCCAGCGGCGCCGAGGTGGCGCACCTGGGCGTCGCGCGCGAGCAGGGCCGGATCTGGCGCGAGGGCGACCCGGTCTGGTACGGCGACACCCCGGCCCGGCACGAGGCGATCCCGGTGCGCCGGCGCGCCGCCGACGGCGAGGCGGGCGAGGTGATCGCCGTGGTGGGCCGCGACACCAACCTGTCCACCGCGCGCACCCCCAGTCAGCTGGAGCTGAACTACCTGACCACGGCCGACGACCTGGCGCAGATGATCGCCGACGGCACGTTCCCGGCGGTGCGCCATCCCGGCGAGACCACCTCGGCCCCGCGTGTCGGCGACGGGCTGATCCGGCTGGACGGCAGCGGCAAGGTCACCTACGCCTCGCCGAACGCGCAGTCCGCGATCCGCCGCCTCGGCTTCTCCGCGCACCTGGTCGGCGAGGACCTGGCCGCGCTGTTCAACCGGCTCGCCGAGGACCCGCTGGAGGGTTCGGAGGCGAGCAACCGCATCCTGTCCTCGCTGCGCGGGGACGCCCCCGCCCGCAAGGAGATCGAGGCCCGTACGGCGACCGTGCTCAGCCGGGCGCTGCCGCTGATGCCCGCCGGGGTGCCCATCGGCGCGCTGGTGCTGGTCCGCGACATCACCGAGGTCAAGCGCCGGGACCGCGCCCTGATCACCAAGGACGCGACGATCCGCGAGATCCACCACCGGGTCAAGAACAACCTGCAGACCGTGGCGGCGCTGCTGCGCCTGCAGGCGCGCCGGGTCACCATGCCGGAGGCGCGGGCCGCGCTGGAGGAGTCGGTGCGCCGCGTCGCCTCGATCGCGCTGGTGCACGAGACGCTGGCCATGTCCGCCGACGAGGCGGTCGAGTTCGACGGCATCGTGGACCGGGTGGCCAACGCGGCCGCCGAGGTGGCCGCGCCCGAGTCGCCGGTGCGCACCAGGCGCGACGGCAGCTTCGGCGTGCTGCCCGCCGAGATCGCCACCCCGCTGGTGATGGTGCTCAACGAGCTGCTGCTCAACGCGGTGGAGCACGGCTTCGACTCGATGGGCGGCGAGGTCGTCGACGGCGCCGAGGTGGTCGTGCACGTGGAGCGGGCCAAGCGGGAGCTGCACGTGACCGTGGCCGACAACGGGCGCGGGCTGCCCGAGGACTTCGACCCCACCACCAACAAGCGGCTCGGCCTGCAGATCATCCGCACGCTCACCACGGGCGAGCTGCGGGGCACCATCGAGCTGCGCAATCGCGCCGAGGGCGGCACCGAGGCGCTGCTGTTCGTGCCGCTGGCCAAGCGCGAGCGTTGATCGGTTCTTAACAAAAAGCGATCTGCGTCACCTCTAGGTCAGAATGTGGGACGTTGCGCGAACGGTGATTGGCACGGGTGTGCCCGCCGTGAGAAAGTGACTGCATGACCGCCGCTGCGAACCGCCGCCTGATGGGGCTCGGGCTCACCGCCCGCCGCCACATCGACTTCGGCCGCGTGCGCAGCGCCATCTGTCCGGCTGGCTGACAGCGCCCGTCCGTTTTTTCGAAACCCGGGCGCGCATACGCGCCGGAGCATTCATCTGCTTGAATCCGCGCTCGATCGCGGTGCTGGCGCATAGGCGCGTCCTCGCTCCACTGGACTACAGGAGGACGCTGCGATGGCAGCACCGTCAGCACAGACACCGGCAGGCACCCCGGGCCGGGCCGCCCGCAAGCCCCGTGGCGAGGGCCAGTGGGCGCTCGGGCACCGCGAGCCGCTGAACCCGAACGAGCGCACGAAGAAGGACGACGACGGCCTCAACGTGCGGGCGCGGATCGAGAACATCTACGCCCACCGCGGCTTCGCCTCGATCGACCCGGCCGACCTGCGCGGCCGGATGCGCTGGTGGGGCCTCTACACGCAGCGCAAGCCCGGGATCGACGGCGGCCGCACCGCGGTGCTGGAGCCGCACGAGCTCGACGACGAGTACTTCATGCTCCGCATCCGCGTCGACGGCGGCCAGCTCGACCTGGCCCAGCTGCGCGCGATCGCGAACGTCTCGGTCAAGTACGGCCGCGACACCGCCGACATCACCGACCGGCAGAACATCCAGCTGCACTGGGTGCGGGTCGAGGACGTGCCGGCGATCTGGCGCGAGATCGAGGCGGTCGGCCTGTCCACCACCGAGGCCTGCGGCGACACTCCGCGCGTGATCCTCGGCAGCCCGGTCGCGGGCATCAGCGAGCACGAGGTGCTCGACGCCACCCCGGCGATCCAGGAGATCGTCGAGAAGCACATCGGCGACCCGGCACTGTCCAACCTGCCCCGCAAGTTCAAGTCGGTGGTGTCCTGGCTGGCCGACGTGCCCTACGAGGCGAACGACATCGCGTTCCTCGGGGTCGAGCACCCGGAGCACGGGCCCGGGTTCGACCTGTGGGTCGGCGGCGGCCTGTCCACCAACCCGATGCTCGCCCAGCGGCTGGGCGCCTGGGTGCCGCTGGCCGAGGTGGCCGAGGTGTACGCCGCCGTCGCCCGGCTGTTCCGCGACTACGGCTACCGCCGCCTGCGCAACCGGGCGCGCATCAAGTTCCTGGTCGCCGACTGGGGCGTGGCGAAGTTCCGGCAGATCCTGGAGGACGAGTTCCTCGGCCGCAAGCTGGTCGACGGTCCCGCGCCGGAGCTGCCCGAGCACCCGATCGACCACATCGGTGTGCACCGCCAGCGCGACGGGAAGTTCTTCGTGGGCGCGGCCGCCGTCGCGGGCCGGGTCAGCGGCACGGTGCTGGCGCAGGTCGCCGACATTGCCGAGGCGCACGGCTCGGGCCGGGTGCGGCTCACGCCGTACCAGAAGCTGCTGGTGCTCGACGTGGCCGAGGAGAAGGTCGAGTCGCTGATCGCGGCGCTGGACGGGATCGGGCTGCAGGCCCGGCCGTCGTCCTGGCGGCGCGACACGATGGCCTGCACCGGCATCGAGTACTGCAAGCTCGCCATCGTCGAGACCAAGGCCACCGCGGCGCGCACGATCGAGCACCTGGAGCGCACCATCGGCCGGATCGACGGCTCGATCTCGATCAACGTCAACGGCTGCCCCAACGCCTGCGCGCGCACCCAGGTCGCCGACATCGGGCTCAAGGGCCAGCTGGTCCCCGGCCCGGACGGCGAGATGGTCGAGGGCTTCCAGGTGCACCTGGGCGGCGGGCTGAGCATGGCCCAGGGCCAGCACCCGAACTTCGGCCGCAAGCTGCGCGGCCTGAAGACCACCGCCGCCGAGCTGCCGGAGTACGCCGAGCGCCTGGCCCGCCGCTACCTCGACGGGCGCAAGGACGCCGCCGAGCCGTTCGCGGAATGGGTGCTGCGGGTCGACGAGGAGGAGCTGCGATGAGCGAGCGCATCGCGACGGCGCCGGAGGCGGCGGCATGAGCGAGGGAGCCCAACGCGCGGTGCCGTACTACTGCCCGTTCTGCGGGGAGGAGGCGTACCTGCGCCCGCACGCGGGTCCGGAGAACGAGGAAGGGGAGCCGGCCGCCGGCACCCACGGCCAGTGGGAGTGCCGAGCGTGCCGACGGGTTTTCGCGCTGAAGATGATCGGACTGCTGGGGAGGGTGACGCAATGACCGTCGACGTGCGGCGTTCGACCGCGGAACTGATGGATCTGGCGAGCCGGGCCGGAGCCGAGCTGGAGGGTGCTCCGGCCGAGGAGATCGTCGGCTGGGCCGCCGCCACCTTCGGCCCCCGCTTCTGCGTCACCAGCTCCATGGCCGACGCGGTGCTGGCGCACGTGGCCAGCCGGGTGGTGCCCGGCGTGGAGGTCGTCTTCCTCGACACCGGCCTGCACTTCCCGGAGACGCTGCGGGTGCGCGACCAGGTCACCCGCACCATCCCGGTCACCGTGCGGACGGTGCGCCCCGAGCTGAGCGTCGCCGAGCAGGACGAGCGCTTCGGCTCCCGGCTCTACTCCCGCGACCCCGACTCCTGCTGCTACCTGCGCAAGGTGAAGCCGCTGGAGGAGGCGCTGGCCGGCTACGACGCGTGGGCCGCCGGCCTGCGCCGCGACGAGTCGCCCACCCGGGCGAACACGCCCGTGGTCCACTTCGAGCAGTCCCGCGGCAAGGTGAAGGTCAACCCCCTGGCGACCTGGACCCAGGCCGATGTGGACGCGTACATCGCCCGCTACGACATCCCGGTCAACCAGCTGCTGAACCAGGGCTACGGCTCGGTCGGCTGCTGGCCGTGCACCCGGCGCACGCAGCCCGGCGAGGACGCCCGCGCCGGTCGCTGGGCCATGTTCGAGAAGACCGAGTGCGGCCTGCATGCCGCGTGATCAGCTGACGGCCGGCACCACGGGCGCACCCGCGCCCGTGGTCCTGGTCGCGCACGGCTCGCGCGACCCGCGGGCGCAGGCCGAGACCCGGGCGCTGGCCCGCGCGGTCGCCTGCGCCCGGCCGGGGCTCGACGTCCGGGTCGCGTTCCTGGAGCTCGCCGAGCCGCGCCCGGCCGACGTGCTGGCAGCGCTGCGCGCTGCGGGAGCGCCCGCGCCGGTGGTGGTGCCGCTGCTGCTGACCCGGGCCTACCACGGCCGGGTGGACCTGCCCGCCCAGGTCGCCGGCTTCGACTGCGTGATCGCCGACACCCTGGGCGAGGTGTCGGAGCCGCTGCTGGCGGGGCTCCTGCGCCGCCTGCGCGAGGCGGTGCCGAGCCTGGGGTGCGGCGGCGCGGCGGCGCCGACGGGCAGCGGAGCGGGCGAGCCGGACGCGCCGCGCGGCGCTGACGCCCCGGCTGCCGCGCTCCGTGCTCCCGGCTGCGACGCGGTGGTGCTCGCCGCGGCCGGCACCAGCGTGGCGTCCGGTCGCGCGATGGTGGACGAGGTCGCCGCCGAGTTGGGCCGGCGGCTGGGCGTGCCGTGCCGGACCGCGTACGCCAGCGCGGCGGCGCCCACCGGCGGCGAGGCCGTGGCGCAGTTGCGTGCCCAGGGTGCCCGGCGGGTGGCCGTGGCGTCGTACTTCCTCGCCCCCGGCCGGCTCTATGAGGCGGTCGTCGCCGACGCGCGAGCCGCGGGAGCGATCGGGGCGGCAGCGCCTCTGGGAGCGTCGAGAGAGCTCGTTCGGCTCGTGCTGCACCGCGTGGATGCGGCCGCGCCGCAACGCGCTCTCGTGGCCGCCTGAACCCGTTTTTCGGCCCCATCACCCACCGTGCGCCCCTGCTCACGGCCCGAAATTCGCGATCTTGACTGCCTTCGCGCCGCCGTCTCCATGATCGCCAGACTTGCCCGGCAAATGGGCGTGTCTTGCGCGCTCTTACGCCCATGTGCCTGGCAAGTCGGACGATCTTGGGGCGAGGGTGGCCCGGAAAACGTAAAAGCCCCGGAGCATCGACGCTCGGGGCTTTCTACGTTTTGTGGCGAGGCGTTGCGGTGTCGCGGGTGCTCAGAGGGAGTGCGCGCGGACCCGGAGGCCGCCGCGGCGCTTGACGGCGCGCCGCTCCTCTTCGCTCATCCCACCCCAGACACCCGCGTCCTGACCGGTCTCCAGCGCCCACTTGAGGCACTCGTTGGAGACGGGGCACCGCCCGCACACCTTTTTCGCCTGCTCGACCTGAAGCAGCGCAGGGCCGGACGTCCCGATCGGGAAGAACAGCTCCGGGTCTTCGTCGCGGCAGACAGAATGGTGGCGCCAGTCCATGGCGGAAACACTCCTTGTGATGGCAGTGGAAGTTGCTAACGATTCGTTTGGTACGTTCGGGCTTCTCTGTATGCGAACGCGCGTGAAGCGATTTGGATGCGATCCAGTTGTTACGGACCGCTACCGAAATCAGCAGCGCGTGTAGGAGCAACAGGTTCAGCGCTCGGTACGCTTGTGAATGCTTTCACGAACTCCCGCGATGTCAAGGGGGGTGCCCGAAATTAGGACGGACGGGTGAGCAAGCTCACGACCGTTTTGTCCGGATCACCGGGCGTGACCCCGGACCCCGACGTGCGACAGTCAGTGATCAATGTAGTACCGGCCGTAATGCGACGCCAGTATTTCCTGCGTGTGTCACGTGTGCCCATTGACACAGATGTGCTTTCCACTGCCTTTCGACAGCGACTCTTAGCAGATTACGCGCAGCACCCCAGGGACCGAGGTGAATTTCACCTTTTCGCGTTCGCCGAGATAGTCACCGTCGAGTTGGAACGCCTGAGGGGTGGCGCAACGGACGACGAACTCCGCCAGATCGTGGCGCACCATGATCTTCTTTCCGGACATGTCTCCCCGTTCGTCGGGTTCGTCCGGCTGATGGGCCAGCATCTGGGTGACCGTGTGGAGGGTGGAGGGCAGGTGGAGGGCCCGCAGCGCGAGCACGTCGAGCCCCGCGTCGAACGAGGCGCGCGGGCTGGCGTGGATCGGCCGCTCCCCGAGGTACGTCCACGGGGCGGTGTTCTGCACGATCACGTTGGCCAGGCCGTGCTCCGCCTCGGCGCCCGGCGCCTCGACGGTGATGCCGGGCTCGCGGCGGCCCTCGACGAAGTACTGCCCCAGCGTGGAGCGCAGGTAGAGGCCGGGCGTGGAGCGGCGGCCCTTGCGCCGCGCCTGCTCGACCCGGCGTACCACGGCGGCGTCCAGGCCCAGGCCCGCGCAGAAGGTGAAGTAGCGGTCGTCGGCCAGGCCCAGGCTGACCGTGCGGGTGCTGCCGCGGCGCAGCGCGCGCAGGATGACGGAGGTGGCGTCCACCGCGTGGCGGGGCAGGCCGAGCGCGCGCACGAACACGTTCGTGGAGCCGCCGGGCACCACCGCCAGCGCCGGGGTCTGCGGCCCGCGCTCGGCGGCCATCAGGCCGTTGACGACCTCGTTCACGGTGCCGTCGCCGCCGAGCGCGACGACCACGTCCACGTCGTCCTTGGCGGCGTCCCGGGCGAGGTCGAAGGCGTGCCCCCGGCGGCGGGTGAAGCCGATCGTCAGCTCCATCTCGCTGCGCAGCGCGCCGGCCAGCACGTCGCGGGTGCGGGCGGACGTGGTGGTCGCCTTGGGGTTGACGACGAGCAGACCTCGCATGACCGGCAATGTACCCGGCCCGGTGACCTCGTGTTACGCGGGCCGCACGCTGCGAGACGACGTTCACCCCGGGTCCGCTAGGGTTCCTGGCGAACCTGAGGTGTCCCCCCGGCCCGCCCGGCGGGGTGCGGGGACGGTCAGGTCAGGCAGCGAGAGGGGTCCGCATGTCCACCGACACCACCGTCACCCGGCCGCCCGCCACGCTGTACGGCGCGGTGGCGCTGGTCGTGCTGCAGGCACTGGTCGTGGCCGGGCTGGCCGCCGTGCTGGTGTACGCCGACTTCACCGCCGAGGCCGCCGACATCCGGGTCGCCGTGGGCGTGACGGTGTTCGCGCTGGCCATCGGGGCGTGGCTGGCCGGGGTCGCCTGGGGGCTGCTGCGCCGCCGTCCCGGTGTGCGCGGTCCGGCGATCGCGCTGGAGCTGATGTTCACCGCACCGGCGTACTTCATGATCAACGGCGGCATGCCGGGGCCGGGCTGGGCCCTCATGGCGTGCGCGCTGGCGGTCATCGGCCTGATCCTGGCCCCCGCGACGACCCGCTGGCTGGGCTGGCGCGAGCGGGCGAGCTGAGCCGAGCCGCCGGGCTGGGACGCGACTCCGGTGGCATGATCGCTGTCTCCGGTCAGAAGGTGCAGTCAGACTCGACTTTCTGACCCGAAACCGCGATCTTCACCGGGCACCGCGAAGCCGCGCCGCCGCACAGAGAGCGGTCAGGTGACGGGCTGTTGGGGGAGCTCGGTGACCAGGCGGATGGTGGCGGTGCCGTCGGTCTGCTCGGCGTCGACGCGTGAGGTCAGGCCGCTGAGCACCTTCCAGACGAACGCGGAGCTGTCCGGGAGCTTCTTCTTGCCGTTGACCGGCGCGGACACGGCCACGGTCAGCTCGCTGGCGCCGATCTCGAACCGGCAGTGCAGCTGGGCGCCGGGCGGTGCGACGACGAGCAGCATCGCGCAGGCCTCGTCGACCGCGATGCGCAGATCCTCGATCTTGTCGCCGGCGAAGCGCAGCCGCGCGGCCAGACCGGCGGTCGCGGTGCGCAGCACGCCCAGCCAGCCGCCGTCGGCGGGCACGGTGACGGCAACAACGTTGTCGGTAAGCGACATCGCCGTCGGTTGCAGAATCTGACTCACCTGGCCCAACCCCCCGGGCGGAGCCTAGCTCATGACCGGCCGTCCGCGCGCACTCGTCGTCCGGTGCCGCCGGGTGGCCGGACGGGCCACCCGGCGCGCGCAGGCGTCAGGCCTGCTTGGTCTCCCAGAAGATCTTCGCGATCTCGTCGATCTTCACCAGGAGCTGCTCGGCGACGGCCGGGTCGGCCTGGCCCTTGGCGCCGCCGGCACCGGCGAGCTTGGTGGCCTCGTTGAACAGCTGGTGCAGGTTCGGGTACTTCTCGAAGTGCGGGGCCTTGAAGTAGTCGGTCCACAGCACCCACAGGTGGTGCTTGACCAGCTCGGCCCGCTGCTCCTTGATGAGCAGCGCTCGGGTCCGGAACTCCGGGTCCGTGTTGGCCTGGTACTTCTCGCAGATAGCCTTGATCGACTCGGCCTCGATCCGGGCCTGCGCCGGGTCGTAGACGCCACACGGGAGGTCGCAGTGAGCGCTGACCACCGTGCGCGGCTTCAGGCTGCGTCCTTTCAAGAACTGCATCGGGATCCTCCATGAGGTACGAGGTCTGAACGGGACAATGATCCCCTTGCCGACCCTACTCCGCCCCGGAGGCTTTGTTGCGCTGGCCGCTGTTTCCCGTTCTCGTGCACGGCCCGTCCATGGCGCCGACGCTGCGCCACGGCGACATGCTGCTGGTCCGCCGCGGCGGGCGGGTGCGGGCCGGCGACGTGGTGGTGGCGCGCTTCCGGGTGCGGCCGGACCTGCTGGTGGTCAAGCGGGCCGCCCGGCCGCAGGCGGGCGGATGGTGGCTGGTCGGCGACAACGACCTGGTCACCGACGACTCCCGGGCGTACGGCGTGGCCGACGTGCTCGGCCGGGTGGTCTGCCGCTACTGGCCCCGCCCGGCGCTGCTGCGCGCCCGGCCGGCCGCCCCGGGAACGCCCGGCGCGGGAACCGGACACGGTCCCCACCAGGTGTGAAATGCCACAACGCGTGACCCTGGTCATTGATCATCTGTGCGGCCGGGTCTAGACTCCGGGCCTCGGGAGAACCCCGTGACCTCGCCGCGCCGTGTCAACGCTGACCCGTCGTTGAACCGACTCGGCTCGAGTGCGTCGTCATAGTGGGAGTCCACAGTGGATCATCCAGCTTTCGAGAGGCACCGGGGCGGCAAGATGGCCGTCGCGAGCACGGTGCCACTCAATACCCGAGAAGATCTCTCCCTCGCCTACACACCCGGCGTCGCGCTGGTGTGCGAGGCGATCGCCGCCGACCCGGAACTGGTGAACGACTTCACCTGGGTGGGGCACACCGTCGCGGTGGTGACCGACGGGTCGGCGGTGCTGGGCCTGGGCAACATCGGGCCGCGCGCCGCGATGCCCGTCATGGAGGGCAAGGCGGTCCTGTTCAAGCAGTTCGGCGGGGTGGACGCGGTGCCGGTCTGCCTGGACACGCAGGACACCGACGAGATCGTCGCCATCGTGAAGGCGCTCGCGCCCAGCTTCGGCGGGATCAACCTGGAGGACATCGCCGCGCCGCGCTGCTTCGAGATCGAGCGGCGGCTGGTCGAGGCGCTGGACATCCCGGTGTTCCACGACGACCAGCACGGCACCGCCGTGGTCGTCTTCGCGGCGCTGCGCAACGCGGTCACGCTGCTCGACCGCAAGCTGTGCGACCTGCGGGTGGTCGTCTCGGGTGCGGGCGCGGCCGGGGTCGCCGTCACGAAGATGCTGATCGCGGGCGGGGTCGAGGCGGCCGGGGTGATCGTCTGCGACTCCCGCGGCGCCATCCACGCCGGGCGGCCCGACCTGGTGCCGGGCTCGGCCAAGGCGGAGCTGGCGGAGCGCACCAACGCGGCCGGGGTCACCGGCGGCATCGACGCGGCGCTGGACGGCGCGGACGTGCTGATCGGCGTCTCCGGCGGGCAGATCCCCGAGGCGGCCGTAGCCGGGATGGCGCCCGGCGCGATGATCTTCGCGTTGGCCAACCCGACTCCCGAGGTGCATCCCGACGTGGCCGCCCGGTACGCCGCCGTGGTGGCGACCGGCCGCAGCGACTTCCCGAACCAGATCAACAACGTGCTCGCCTTCCCGGGCATCTTCCGCGGCGCCCTGGCGGCCCGCGCGACCCGGATCACCGAGGGCATGAAGCTGGCCGCCGCGACGGCCATCGCCGACGTGGTCGCCGCCGAGCTCAGCGCCGACGCGATCGTGCCCAGCGCGCTCGACCCGCGCGTCGCGCCCGCGGTGGCCGCCGCCGTCGCCGACGCCGCCCGCCGCGAGGGCGTGGTACGCGCCTAGCCGGCCCCGCGGGGCCGTCGGGCCCCGCCGCGCCGCTCGCGCCGGGGCCCGGCGCCTCCGGGCACCCTCCCTAATCCTCATTGACCTGCGGTGCTGAACGGGCCCTCAGGGTGCTCCGGGCCGGCGGTGGGGCTGCTGTTAGCGTCGGGCCATGCGTGCCGTCTATGCCGATTCCATCAATCCGGACAACCCGCTGGCCGGCCTCGCCGTGGGCGAGCGGCCCGATCCCCAGGCGCCCGAGGGCTGGACCACGGTCCGCGTGATGGCCAGCGCGCTCAACCACCACGACCTGTGGTCGCTGCGCGGGGTGGGCCTGTCCGCCGACCAGCTGCCGATGATCCTGGGCTGCGACGCCGCCGGGATCGACGAGGACGGCAACGAGGTCGTGGTGCACGCCGTCATCGGCGACCCGGCCGCCGGCGGCGGTGACGAGACGCTGGACCCGAAGCGGTCGCTGCTGTCCGAGCGCCACCAGGGCACGCTCGCCGACCTGGTGACCGTGCCGCGGCGCAACCTGGTGCCCAAGCCCGAGGGCATGACCTTCACCGACGCCGCGTGCCTGCCGACCGCCTGGCTGACGGCGTACCGCATGCTCACCACGCGGGGGCGGCTGGCCGAGGGCGGCAGCGTGCTGGTGCAGGGCGCGGGCGGCGGCGTGGCCACCGCCGCGATCGTGCTGGCCGGGGCGCTGGGCGCGCGGGTGTACGCCACCAGCCGCGACGAGGCCAAGCGGGACAACGCGGTCGGGCTGGGCGCGACCGCGCTGGCCCCGGGGGAGCGGCTGCCCGAGCGCGTCGACGTGGTGATCGAGACCGTCGGCGAGGCCACCTTCGACCACTCGCTGAAGAGCCTGAAGCCCGGCGGGCGGGTCGTGGTGTCGGGCTCGACCTCGGGCCACCTGGCCACGGTGGACCTGCGCCGGGTGTTCTTCCTGCAGCAGGAGGTCGTCGGCTCGACCATGGGGACCCGGGACGAGCTCGCCGCGCTGCTGGAGCTGATGGCGGCCCGGAAGATCGCCCCGGTGGTGGACACCGTGTTCGACTTCAGTGAGGCGCGGGCGGCGTTCGAGCGCCTGGCCGCCGGGGCCGGCTTCGGCAAGATCGTGCTCGACCACGGGCGCTGATCCCGGCCTCCGTACGCGAGCGAAGCTCCGTCCCGGCCGAAGTGTCGCACCGGCAGAGCTTTGACATGTTTCCAGAGCACGTCCCGTTCGAGCTGCTCTTCGAGATTGTCCGGTGCGGCCCGTTCCGGCAGGAATTC
>NZ_JBFAOU010000156.1:0-19644 GCF_040675365.1 Catellatospora sp. NPDC049609
GCCGCCCGGTGGCCGCCATGCTCGGGTGGTCGTGCACGGCGAGCAGCGTGTCGATGTCGTCGGGCCGCCCGCCGCGTACTCGTGGCCGGGGTCAGGCGACCCGGGCGGCCGACCTGCGCTGGCGGGCCCAGAGGATCGGGCCGCTCATCAGGTAGACCAGGACCAGCAGGCCGAACGTGACCTCGGTGTTCCAGACCAGGCCGACCAGCGGCAGCAGGAACAGCGTCGGCGGCAGCTTGATGACCTTGGCGAGCTTCGCGTACGGGAAGCTGGAGACCATCGCGATGGCCAGCAGCACCACCCCGAACACCAGGGCGCCCGGCGGCAGCGACTTGCCCAGCAGCACCGTCACGGCGAGCACGGTGGCCGCCATGGTGGTCGGCACGCCGCAGAAGAAGCGGCCGTCCTTCGGCGAGACGTTGAACCGGGCCAGCCGGATGGCCGCGCAGCAGGCGACCATGGCGCACGCCGCGATGAGCACCGGCGTGGCGACGGCTCCCTGCAGGAACGAGAACACCACCACCGGAGCGGCGATGCCGAACGACGTCATGTCGCCCAGCGAGTCCATCTGCACGCCGAACGGGCTGGCCACGCCGAACTTGCGGGCGAGGGCGCCGTCGAGGCCGTCGAAGGTGATGCAGGCGAGCAGGCACAGGGCGCCGTAGAGCGGAGGCTGGCCGGTGACCGCGAGGAAGATCGCGGTCATGCCGAGCAGCAGGCTGCTCAGCGTGCAGGCCTGCACCAGGCCGAACTTGATGCGGCGGTCGAGCGTGCGCTCGCCGGGCAGCAGCGGGATCGTGGTCGGGGTCGCCTGCTCCACCGGCTCGGCCGTGGCGGCCTGTTCGATGGCGCGCAGTTCGACCGGGTCAAGGCCAGGCAGCGCGGGGCTCGTCGCGACGGGGTGGTCGGCCTTGCGTAGGCGACCCACCGGCACCAGCAGCATCTGCCGGGCGATGGAGCCACCGGCGCGCAGGCGGCCGGTCCACTGCCGGCCCGCGGGTCGCGGGCTGTCCGTCAAGCGACGCCGACGCCATAAGGCTCTCGGCACGTGTCGTCCCTCCATACCGGTTCGGTTCCTTTCCGCCGCCTCAGCGGACCGACCGGCTTTTGCGGCCTACACCATCGCACACGCGTGTGCGCCTTGGCGATACCCGGCGCTTGGTCTTCAAGCGCCGGCCTGCTGATGGGGGCAAATCGGCCGCCAGTACGCAGAAGCGTCCCGGGGGCTGTTTGGTCCGTCAGGAGGCCAGTCTACCCGACGGAGAAAATCAGGAAATATGTCGCATTTCTCGATGCGCGGAGTCGGTGAGGGGAATACCGGCCAGCTCAGCCGGGCTGAACCAGCGCGCTTGCGCGGTGGACCCGCCGGCCGCCTCGGTGACCGAGGGCACGGTGGGCTCGGGCACCCGCACCCGGAACACGGCCCGCACCACGTACCAGTCGTAGGGCTCGCCCTCCGGCCCCATGGCGGCGGGGTTGTGGTTCGAGTTCACCCGCAGCAGCTCGGTGACCTCGCCGGACTGCGCGGACTCCTCGTAGATCTCGCGCAGCAGGCCGACCGCCGGGGTCTCGCCGAAGTCGGTGCCGCCGCCGGGCAGGTGCCACTTGCCCGCGCCCGGATAGCCCTGCGCGATCAGCGACAACAGCACCCGGCCGGCCGGGTCGGTCACCACGCCGTACGCCCCGAAGCGGGCGACCTTGCGCGCGCCGTTCAGGTCGCGGCCGTTCGGGCCGACCTCGCCGGCCTCGTCGGGAGTCTCCGGCCGCCGGCTGCTCGCCCGGCCGGTGGTGTCGAGGCCGAGCGTGCGCGCGGCGAACGGGATGAGCTCCAGCGAGGCCAGCCGCTCCGGCTCGATCCACTGCGGCAGGTCGGAGGTGCCGTCGGCCTCGACCGTCAGCTCGCCGCCGGTGACGGTCATGTCGTAGATGATCCGGTCGTGGTGCAGCAGCACGTCCCGCCACGGGAACTCGACCAGGTCGGCGGTGACCTCGCGCAGGCCCGCGATCTCGGCGGTCAGCCCGGTCTCCTCCCGGAACTCCCGCACCACGGCCGCCGCCGGGTCCTCGCCGTGCTCCAGGCCGCCACCGGGCAGGAACCACACCCCCGGGAAGTTCGACCTGGCCGACGAGCGGACCAGCAGCAGCCGGCCCTGCTCGTCGTGCGCGATGCCGTAGGCCCCGATTCTCCGCCGCTTCTCCACGACGACAGGTTATCGGCCGCCCGCGACATGATCAGTCCAGCGAGGCCGCCCGGAGCGCCTCGTAGGTGACCTCGGTGACGTCGTCGGGCCCGAGCCCGACCAGCTCGTCGCGGGTGACCCAGCGCGCCTCGGCGGTGGAGCCGCCCAGGTCGTACACCTTCGGCTGGGTGGCCCGGTCGACGCGGACCCGGTAGAAGGCCCGCACCCCGTGCCAGTCGATCGGGTAGCCCTCCGGACCCAGCGAGGCCGGGTCGCGGTGGCTGGCGACGCCGAGCAGCTCGCCGAGCCGGCCGCGCTGGCCGGTCTCCTCGACCAGCTCCCGGATCAGCGCGACGCCGGGCTGCTCGCCGTAGTCGGTGCCGCCGCCGGGCAGGTGCCACTTGCCGGCGCCGGGGTAGTTGTCCGCGATCCGGGTCAGCAGGACCCGCTGCCGCCGGTCGGTGACCACCGCGTACGCCGCGAAGCGCTGCGCGCGGTGCAGCCCGTCCGGGCCGGGTGCGGCGAAGAAGGACGGGAAGTCCGGCACCTCGTCGGGCAGCAGGTCGATCGCCGCCTCGGTGATGCCGAGCGCGCCCGCGGTGAACGGCCGCAGCGGCAGCAGCGCCGCCGCCTCGGGGGTGAACCAGTCCACCAGGTCGGTGGGCTGGTCGACGCGCTCCCGCAGCGCGCCGCCGCGGACCCGGGCCGCGTAGATGACCCGGTCGGTGTGGATCGTGACGCCGCGGTGCGGCAGCGCACGCATGTCGGCCAGGACGTCGCGCAGCCCGGTCACGGCCACGCTCAACCCGGTCTCTGCGGCGGTCTCCCTGACGACGGTGTCATTGGGATGCTCGCCGTGGTCCACTGCCCCGCCGGGCAGGGACCACACGCCCGGCGTACCGGACTGCGCCGAAGCTCGGACCAGGAGAACCTGGCCGGCTTCATTGGTGATGACGGCGTATGCGGCGATCCGCCGCAACGGCTCCAGCGCGGTGGTCACGAGAAACCATTCTCCCCCGCCGAGAAGATCCCGACAAGATGTCCGATTTTACGATCATGTTTCCACTGGTATGAGATGTTTTGTACCGGCCGTTCGACCTACCCCAGAAGTGATCAAAGGCCCCACCCGACAAGGGTGAGGCCTCGATCATGGAATATCGGGATTCACTCCCATTCAATGGTGCCCGGCGGCTTGCTGGTGACGTCCAGCGTGACCCGGTTGACCTCACGGACCTCGTTGGTGATCCGGGTCGAGATCCGGGCGATCAGGTCGTAGGGCAGGCGCGACCAGTCGGCCGTCATGGCGTCCTCGCTGGAGACCGGGCGCAGCACCACCGGGTGGCCGTAGGTGCGGCCGTCGCCCTGCACGCCGACCGAGCGCACGTCGGCCAGCAGCACTACGGGGAACTGCCAGACGTCGCGGTCCAGGCCGGACGCGGTGAGCTCCTGGCGGGCGATCAGGTCGGCAGCGCGCAGGATCTCCAGGTTGTGCTGGTTGACCTCGCCGATGATGCGGATGGCCAGGCCGGGCCCGGGGAACGGGTGCCGCCACACCATCTCCGGGGGCAGGCCCAGGCTCACGCCCAGCGCCCGCACCTCGTCCTTGAACAGCGTGCGCAGCGGCTCGACCAGGTCGAACTTGAGGTCGTCGGGCAGCCCGCCCACGTTGTGGTGGCTCTTGATGTTCGCGGTGCCGGTGCCGCCGCCGGACTCCACCACGTCCGGGTAGAGGGTGCCCTGGACCAGGAAGCGCACGTCGCCGGCGGTGGCGATCTCGCGGGCCGCCGCCTCGAAGACCCGGATGAACTCCCGCCCGATGATCTTGCGCTTGGCCTCCGGGTCGGTGACCCCGGCCAGCGCGTCCAGGAACCGGTCGGCCGCGTCGACCACCTTCAGCTTGATGCCGGTGGCGGCGACGTAGTCGCGCTCGACCTGCTCCGCCTCGCCCGCGCGCAGCAGGCCGTGGTCGACGAAGACGCAGGTCAGCTGGTCGCCGACGGCCTTGTGCACCAGCGCCGCGGCCACCGCCGAGTCGACGCCGCCGGACAGGCCGCAGATCACCTCGGCGTCGCCGACCTGGGCGCGGATCGCGGCCACCTGGTCGTCGATGATGTTGCCCATGGTCCAGGCCGGCTCGATGCCCGCCACCTCGTGCAGGAACCGCTCCAGCAGGCGCTGCCCGTACGGCGTGTGCGCCACCTCGGGGTGGAACTGCACCCCGGCGAAGCCCCGGCTGACGTCCTCGAACGCGGCGACCGGCGCGCCCGCCGAGGCGGCGGTGACGGTGAACCCGGCCGGGGCGGCGCTCACGCAGTCGCCGTGGCTCATCCACACGTCCTGCCGCGCGGGCAGGCCCGCGAAGAGCACGCCCGCGTCGGGCTGGGCGTCGACCACGGTGCCGCCGAACTCGCGCAGGCCGGTGTGGCTGACCGTGCCGCCCAGCGCGGCGGCCATCGCCTGGAAGCCGTAGCAGATGCCGAACACCGGCACGCCCGCGTCGAACAGCGAGGCGTCGACCTGCGGCGCGCCCGGCTCGTACACGCTGGACGGGCCGCCGGACAGGATGATCGCAGCCGGGTTCTTGCGCATCATCTCCTCGACCGGCATGGAGTGCGGCACGATCTCGGAGTAGACCCGCGCCTCCCGCACCCGACGGGCGATGAGCTGGGCGTACTGGGCACCGTAGTCAACCACCAGGACGGGGCGAGGCGTCGTCATGACCTCAATCTTAGGGTGCGACGCAGGTCACCCCACGTAGTGCACCCCGTCCGGGTACGGGTACGGGTTGGCCTTGCAGCCCTGCAGCGACTTGGTCTGCTGCTGCATCACCGGCGCGGGCTTGCCCCGGCCGGGACAGTTGACGTGGCCGTGCCCGAGGAAGTGACCGAACTCATGGTTGATGACCATGTTGCGGTACACGTCCATGTCGGTGAAGCCGTCCGCGCCGTTGGTCCAGCGGCGCAGGTTGATCACCACGTTGCTGCCCGCCCGGCAGGAGAAGATGCCGTTGGTGATCAGCCCGACCTGGCCGCACAGCCGGTCCACGGTGTCCGGCGTGGCGAGCTTGATGGAGACGTTGGCCGACTCGCCCGGCCCGACCCGCTGCAGCCGCCACTTCTTCGAGGCGATCCAGCTGCGGTCGTCGGAGAGGATCTCGTCCACCTTGGCCGCGAACTCGTCCGTGTCGAACGCGGTGATCCCCTTCTCCACCTGGACCTGGTAGCGGCGCAGGGAGCCCGCGCTGCCCACGATGGGCGTGCCGCCCGCCGCGGTGCGGAAGGTGCCCTCGCCGCGCTCCAGTACCGGCGCGTTCTTCGTCGGCTTCGGCTTCGCCGACGGGGAGGCCGACGGCGACGCCGAGGGTGCAGCCTCCGCACTCGGCACCGCCTGCGGCGACGCGGCCTGCTGGAACTCCGGCTGCGGCGCGCTGCTGCCACACCCGGCCAGCACGAGCACGAGCGCCACCGTCGTGACGCGAATCCTCCCCATGGCGATCACCCTATGCGGCAGCGCTCGCGAAGGGGAGTGACTCCCGGCCGATCATCGCGGCGCGATCGGCCGGTACGGCTGGCCGAGCGGCGGCCGCCGGTCCGGCTCCCCCTTGGCGGGCCAGGCCGCGAAGGCCCGCTCGGCCTGCGCGGTGATGGTCAGCGACGGGTTCACGCCGAGGTTCGCGCTGACCGCGGCCCCGTCGGCGACGTGCAGCCCCGGGTGCCCGAACACGCGCTGGTACGCGTCGACGACGCCGCTGCCCGCGTCGGCGCCGATCACGGCCCCGCCGAGGATGTGCGCGGTGAGCGGGATGTCCAGCACCTCGGTGAGCGCGCCGCCGGGCAGCCCGCCCAGCTCCTCGGCGAGCAGCCGCGCCGCCTGGTTGCCGGCCGGGATCCAGGTCGGGTTGGCCGCGCCGTGGCCCTGGGTGGCACGCAGCCCGCGCCCGCGCAGCCGCACCGTGAGCGAGTTGTCCACCGACTGCATGACCAGCGCGATGATGGTGCGGTTGGACCAGTCGCGCACGGACATCGCCCGCAGGTACGCGAACGGCCACCGGAACATGGCCCGCGCCCAGCGCCCAGCCCGCCCCGGCCCGCCGTCGGTGAGCGCGGACTGCAGCAGGCCCATCGCGTTCGAGCCCCGGCCGTAGCGCACCGGCTCGATGTGGGTGTGCTCGTCCGGGTGGAACGAGCTGGTGATGGCCACGCCCTCGGTGAACCGCAGCCCCTGCCGTTTCGCCGCGCCGCGCGGCACGGTCGCGCCCACCAGCGACTCGGAGTTGGTCCGGGTCAGCGCCCCGACCCGGTCGGACAGGCGCGGCAGGTGGCCCGCGGCCTTCATCCGGTGCAGCAGCCGCTGCGTGCCCAGCGCGCCCGCGGCGAACACCACCTGGCCCGCCTCGATGACCCCGTGGCCGGGGGCCCGGCGCCGCCGCGCGAGCCGGGCCCCCGTCCGCACCAGCTCGACCCGGTAGCCGCCCCCCTCGAGCGGCTTCACCGCGGTCACCGTCGACATCGGGAAGACCTGCGCACCCGCCTGCTCGGCCAGCCATAGGTAGTTCTTGACCAGGGTGTTCTTGGCGTTGTGCCGGCAGCCGGTCATGCACTCGCCGCAGTGCGTGCAGCCGGCGCGGTCCGGTCCCCGCCCGCCGAAATACGGGTCGGGCACGCTGGCACCCGGCATGCCCAGGAAGACGCCGACGGGCGTGGGGTGGTACGTGTCGCCGACGCCCATCCGCTCGGCGACCTTGCGCATCACCTCGTCGGCGGTGGTGGTGCGGTCGTAGACGGTGACCCCGAGCATGCGCTCGGCGGTGTCGTAGTGCGGCGCCAGCTCGGCCTTCCAGTCGGCGATGCCGCGCCACTGCGGGTCGGCGTAGAACGGGTCCAGCGGGCGGTAGAGCGTGTTGGCGTACACCAGCGAGCCGCCGCCGACGCCCGCGCCGGACAGCACGAGCACGCTCGCGCCCGACTTCTCGCCCCGGTCGGCGCGCAGCAGCGTGAGCCGCTGGATGCCGTAGCAGCCCAGCGCCGGGGCCCACAGGAAGCGGCGCACCCGCCAGCTGGTCTTCGGGAAGTCCTGGTCGGCGAACCGGCGCCCCGCTTCGAGCACCGCCACCGAGTAGCCCTTCTCGGCCAGCCGCAGCGCCGCCACGCTCCCGCCGAACCCGGAGCCGATCACCACCACGTCGAAGCGCATGGCGGCATTATTACCGCCCGGTTAACTTCGCGGAAGCCCTCGCTCCGACCTCGTCCTATCGGTGAAGATCGCTGTTTGGTGTCACGACACGCGGTCCGACCGCACTTCCTGACACGAGGGCGCGATCTTCGCGGGCAGACGCCGCGACCGGCCCGACCGCGCCGAGCCGCTCACTGCGCGGGGCGGCCCACCTCGAACAGCCACTTCTGGAACAGGGTGTCGAGCTGCTGCCCGCTGACCCGCTCGGCGTGCGCGATGAACTCGTCGGTGGTGGCGTTGCCGTCGCGCTGCTCGGCGGCCCAGGTCTTCAGGATCTCGAAGAACTTCTCGTCGCCGACCTGCTTGCGCAGTGCGTGCAGGGTCATCCCGCCGCGCTCGTACACGCTGCCGGAGAAGATGTTGTCGGCGCCGGGCGCGCCGGGCGCGATGTCCCAGATCCGGCTGCCCGGGTCCTCGTAGCGGGAGTCGAACTCCTCCTGCACGGTGGACACGCCGAGCTTCTCGCCCCACAGCCACTGCGCGTACGTCGCGAAGCCCTCGTTGAGCCAGATGTGCTGCCAGGCGTCGACCGACACGCTGTCGCCGAACCACTGGTGGGCCAGCTCGTGCGCGACGACGATGGTGTTCGCGCCGCGGCTCCAGAACGCGTCGGAGTAGACCGGCCGGGTCTGCGTCTCCAGCGCGTAGCGCACCCGCTCGTCGTCGATCACGATGCCGCCGTACGCGTCGAACGGGTACGGCCCGAAGTACCGCTCCAGGAAGTCGACGATCTCGGTGGTGCTCGCCATCGCCTCGTCGATCTTGCCCTTGGGCAGCGTCTCGGCGACCGCGGTGAGCACCGGCTTGCCCTTGTGCGTGCCCTCCACCACCCGGTAGTCGCCGATCACGAACGTCGCCAGGTACGGCGCCATCGGCGAGGTGACCCGCCACTTCCAGCTGGTCCAGCCGTCCTTGGTGGACTTGCCGTCGAGCAGGCCGTTGCTGATCGCCTCCAGGTCGCCCGGCACGGTCAGCTCGATGCTGTAGAGCGCCTTGTCCCGCGGGTGGTCGTTGACCGGGAACCAGGTGGTCGCCGACTCCGGCTCGCCGAGCGTGAACGCCCCGTCGTGGGTGGTCAGGAAGCCGGTGACGCCCAGGTCCGGCGCGGTGATCGCCTTGGGCACGCCGCCGTACGACACCACGGTGACGAACTGCTTCCCGCTCGCCACCGGGGCGGCCGGGGTGATGACCAGCTCGTCGCCGTCGCGGGCGGAGGTGGCCGCCGCCCCGTCGACGGTGACCTTGTCGACGGTGAGCCCGTGCAGGTCCAGGTGGAACTTCGCGAGGTCGGTCTTGGCGGTCGCGGTGACCGTGGCGACGCCGGTCAGCCGGTCGGTCGCCGGCTCATATCTGATCTTCAGGTCGTACGTGGCGACGTCGTAGCCGCCGTTGCCGTAGGTCGGGAAGTACGGATCGCCCGCTCCGGCCAGGTCCACCGGCACCGGGACCGGCGCGGGGAAGCCCTCCGCCCCGGTGAACAGCGGCCTGCTCGGCCCGCCGCAGCCGGCCGCCAGGGCCGCCGACACCGCAGCCGCCACGATCCACGCACGCCTCGCCATGGGCCCCTCCCGCCGTAGATCCTCCACCCTAGCCGTCACCGCATACCGCAGTGCCGACTCGCCCCGCCCCCTCCATGACCAAGGCTCCGGTCGCGCCGTCCCAGCGGCGTGATCGGAGCCTTGATCGGCAGACGAGGGGCTCAGCGGTCGAGCATCAGGCCGACCTTCTGGAACTCCTTCAGGTCGCGGTAGCCGCACTTGGCCATGGCCCGCTTGAGGCCGCCGAACAGGTTCAGCAGGCCGTCGGGGTCGGTGGCCGGGCCGAACAGCAGCTGCTCCAGCGAGCCCAGCGGCTCGGGGGTCAGCCCGATCGAGCCGCGCGGCAGCTTCGGGTGGCTGGCCGACGGGTGCCACCACAGGCCGTTGCCCGGCATGCCCTCGGCCAGCGACAGCGGCGCGCCGAGCATGACCGCGTCGGCGCCGCAGCCCAGCGCCTTGGCGATGTCACCGGAGGTGTGCAGGTCGCCGTCGGCGATGAGGTGCACGTACCGGCCGCCGGTCTCGTCCAGGTAGTCCCGGCGCGCCGCGGCCGCGTCGGCGATCGCGGTGGCCATCGGCACCCGGATGCCGAGCACGGTGTCCGTGGTGGTCAGGTGGTCCGCGCCGATGCCGACGATGACGCCGGCCGCGCCGGTGCGCATCAGGTGCAGCGCCGTCTGGTAGTTCGTGCAGCCGCCGACGATGACCGGCAGGTCCAGGTCGGCGATGAACTCCTTGAGGTTCAGCGGCTCGTCCACCGTGGAGACGTGCTCGGCGGAGACGATGGTGCCCTGGATGACGAGCAGGTCCACCCCGGAGTCCAGGATGACCGGCGCGAGCGCCAGCGTGTGCTGCGGCGACACCCGCACCGCGACGGTGACGTTGCCGCCGCCGTCCGACGCCATGGCGCGCATCTCGCGCACCCGCTCGGCGATCAGCTCCGGCTTGATCTGCTCGGCCGCGTAGAGCTGCTGCAGCCGGGCGGTCAGGTTCTCCTCGTCGCCCGCCTCGGCCAGCGCCTCGAGCTGCTTGCGGGGGTCCTCGTAACGCGTCCACAGGCCCTCGACGTTGAGGACGCCCAGCCCGCCCAGCCGGCCCAGGGCCACCGCGGTGGCCGGGCTCATCGTGGCGTCGGACGGATGGGCCACGCACGGGATGCCGAACTTGTACGCGTCCAGCTGCCAGTTCGTCGAGACGTCGTCCACATCGCGGGTACGGCGGCTCGGCACGATCGCGATGTCATCCAGGTGGTAGCCGCGCTGCGCGGTCTTCCCCTGGCCGATCTCGACGATGTCACGCACGGTTGGTCCTCTCCGAGGTCTGCTTCAGCACCGGCTGACGCTACCGCGAGTGGTAGTTGGGCGCTTCCACGGTCATCTGGATGTCGTGGGGGTGGGACTCCTTGAGACCCGCCGCCGTGATGCGGATCAGCTGACCGTGCTCGCGCAGCTGCGCGATGTCCGCCGCGCCGCAGTAGAACTGGGCCTGCCGCAGGCCGCCGACGAGCTGGTGCGCGACCGTGGCCAGGGTGCCGCGGTAGGGCACCTGGCCCTCGACGCCCTCGGGGATCAGCTTGTCGGCCTGGGTGACGTCGGCCTGGAAGTAGCGGTCCTTGGAGTAGGACTGGGCGGCCGGGCCGCGGGCCAGCATCGCGCCGAGCGAGCCCATGCCGCGGTACGCCTTGAACTGCTTGCCGTTCATGAAGACCAGGTCGCCGGGCGACTCCTCGCAGCCGGCCAGCAGCTGGCCGAGCATCACGGTCTCCGCGCCGGCCACGATCGCCTTGGCGATGTCGCCGGAGTACTGGATGCCGCCGTCGCCGATCACGGGCACACCGGCGGGAGTGCAGGCCCGGGCCGCCTCCATGATCGCGGTGATCTGCGGCACGCCCACGCCCGCCACGATCCGGGTGGTGCAGATGGCGCCCGGCCCGACGCCCACCTTCACGCCGTCGGCGCCCGCCTCGACCAGCGCCTTCGCCGCCGCGTACGTGGCGACGTTGCCGCCGACGATGTCGGCCTCGGTCTCCTTCTTCAGCCGCGCGACCAGCTCCGGCACGGCCCGGTTGTGGCCGTGCGCGGTGTCCACCATGATCACGTCGACGCCCGCGTCGACCAGCGCCCGCGCCCGCTTGTAGCCGTCCTCGCCCACGCCCACCGCGGCGGCGACCCGCAGCCGGCCCGCGGCGTCCTTGGTCGCCAGCGGGAACTGCTCGGTCTTCACGAAGTCCTTGACGGTGATCAGGCCGCGCAGCCGGCCCGCGTCGTCGACCAGCGGCAGCTTCTCCACCTTGTTGCTGCGCAGCAGCGCCAGCGCCTGCTCCTTGGACGCCCCGACCGGCGCGGTGACCAGCGGCATCGGGGTCATCACGTCGCGCACCCGGACCGACATGTCGCTGACGAAGCGCATGTCGCGGTTGGTCACGATGCCGACCAGCGTGCCGTCCGCGTTCGTCACCGGCAGGCCGGAGATGCGGTAGCGGGCGCAGGTCGCATCGACGTCGCGCAGCGTGTCGTCGGGCGAGCAGGTCACCGGGTTGGTGATCATGCCGGACTCGGACCGCTTCACCAGGTCGACCTGGGCCGCCTGGTCCTCGATCGAGAGGTTGCGGTGCAGCACGCCGATGCCGCCCTGGCGCGCCATCGCGATCGCCATCCGGGCCTCGGTGACGGTGTCCATGGCGCTGGACACCAGCGGGATCTGCAGCGTGACGTTGCGGGTCAGCCGGGTCTGGGTGGTCACCTGGCTGGGGATCAGGTCGGATTCACCGGGCACCAGCAGGACATCGTCGAAGGTGAGGCCGAGTGGGATCTCGCGGGCGGCGTCCATTTTTGTCCCCCTGGGTCCGGAGCGCGGGCATGTGGGCGTGATCGGGCTCGAATGAATGTTACCCAGCGTGCAGGTTCCGCCCGAACTCGCCCGACCGCGTGATGCGCCGGTCACTCGGGTGATCCGCGTCGCGGCCCGGCGCCGAAGGGCTCTTCGTCGTCGGCCACGGCCCGGCGGCCGCCTGACACGGCCCCGCCGGCCCGATCCGCCCGGTGCCGGTCCATCGCGAGCTGTCGCTGCCCGTCCATCGCGATCTGTCGCTGACGCGCGGGAGGGGGGCTCATGCCCCCGCTGCCGCGCCGAGAGGACTAACGTGAAGGGGTGCAGCACGACGAGCCCATTGACCCCTTCCACGGGGACCCGACCGACCCCACGGCGGGCCTTTCGGACCCCGAGGGCGACACGTATGGCGAGCTCTCCACCCAGGAGCGCGCCGACCTGCTCGCCGACCTCGCCGAGCTCGAGGTCTACCAGGTGCTGCTCTCCCCCAAGGGCATCCGCGGCCTGGTCGTGGACTGCGAGGACTGCCGGGAGCCGCACTACTTCGACTGGGACCTGCTGCGGGGCAACCTGCGCCACCTGCTCGACTCCGGCCGGCCGCGGGTGCACGAGCCCGCCTACGACCCCGACCCGGACCACTACGTCACCTGGGAGTACGCGCGCGGTTACGCCGACGCCGTGGACGACATGGTCGAGGAGTAAGCCCCCTTTTCACGCGCAAAGCTCCGCCCATGCTGTTCGCACAGCATGGGCGGAGCTTTTGATCATGGTACGTCGGCGCTAGAAGACCAGGCCCGCGCGGAACCCGGCGGCCACCGCGTGGGCGCGGTCGCGCGCACCGAGCTTGCGGAACAACCGCCGCGCATGGGTCTTCACGGTGTCCTCGGAGACGAACAGGTCCCGGCCGATCTCGGCGTTGCTCTGCCCGTCGGCCATCCCCCGCAGCACCTGCAGCTCGCGCTCGGTGAGCGTGACCGAGCGGGCGGGACGCACCGGGGGCGCGCCCTCCCCGGCCAGGTCGCCGCGCTGGGCGGGCACGACCGCGGCGGGCAGCCCACCGGACGAGCGGCCGGTGTACGGCACGGACATCCCCGGACCGGCCGGCGGCATCGGCCGCCCCGGACCCGCGGGCGCCCGGGACGCTCCGGCCATCACCCCGGCCACCGCCGGTCGGGCGGCGTCGGCGGTCCGCGCGGCGGGCCGGCTGACCAGCAGCAGCGCCTTGGCGGCGGTGCTGACCGGATCCGGCTCGGTGCCGCCGATGAGCCCTCTGGCCCCGGCGCGGATGGCCGCCTGCGCCGTCGCCGGCTCCTCCGGCCCGAACAGCACCAGGAGCGCATGCGGCACCGCGGCCATCACCTTCCGGGTGAATCCGACCGTGTCCGGTCGGGTCAGCGTGGTGTCGGCGAGCACTATCCCGGCCGGGAACGCGGCCAGCTGCGTGATGGCCTCAGCGGCGCTGGTCGCGGTACGTACGCCCGCGGCCACCCCCAGCCGCTCGGCACACGAGGCGATGGTCGCGGCCGCCGCGGCGGTGCGGACGCAAACGAGGACGGTCTGCACGGTGATCCCCCTCTCTCCTGCGAAGAAGACCACGAGACAGCCAGATCATTACGCACTTTCCGGGGATTCCGTCGAAAACTCAGTCCAGCTCTACCTGATCATCCACTGGATGGCGACAAGTGGACGTACATGGCGTAACGTGCTGACGTTGTCCTAAATCTCTTCGCTTGACCCCAAGCCTCCCATCCCCTAGGAGGTCACATGGCTCACTTCCGCAGACTTCCCGGTCCGATAGCCGACGTTTGGGACTGGCAGCACCACGGCGCGTGCAAAGGCCGTGACAGCCTGCAGTTTTTCCACCCTGATGGTGAAAGAGGCTCATCTAGAGGCCGCCGCGAGAGCGCGGCGAAGCAGGTGTGCGGGCGCTGCCCGGTCCGGGCCGAATGCGCCGCGCATGCCCTCACCACCCGCGAGCCGTACGGCGTATGGGGCGGCTTCACCGAGCACGAGCGGCACCGCCTCCTGCAGATCGGCTGGCGCGACGTCGCCGACCGCCACGGCGACCGCGTGGACGTGCACCGGCTCGAATCCCGCCTGTCGGCCGTCAGCGCACCTGCACGCTGATCGTGTGCCACCCCGTCGCCCCGTCCGGCACGGGGTCCTGACGCGTCTCCGTCTGCACCTGACCGGTGGTGTCGGCGGCGCGCACCGCCAGGGTGTGCGAGCCGGGCGTGGCGTCCCAGCGGAAGGTCCACTGCCGCCAGGTGTCCGGTGACACCGTCCCGGCCAGGTCGGCGGGCTGCCAGGGGCCGTCGTCGACCCGCACCTCCACCGCGGTGATCCCGCGGTGCTGCGCCCAGGCCACCCCGGCGACCACGACCTCGCCGGGGCTGACCGCGCCGCCGTCGCGCGGCACGTCGATCCGGGACTCAGTCTTGATCGGGCCCTGCGCCGACCAGCCCCGGCGCACCCAGTACGCGTCGAAGTCGGCGAACGAGGTCAGCTCCAGCTCGGTCACCCACTTGGTGGCGCTGACGTAGCCGTACAGCCCCGGCACCACCATGCGCACCGGGAAGCCGTGCTCGACCGGCAGCGGCTGCCCGTTCATCGCCACCGCCAGCATCGCGTCGCGCCCGTCGCGCAGCGCGGCGGTCGGCGTGCCGCAGTTCCACCCGTCCACCGACCGGCTGACCACCTGGTCCGCGCCGTCCAGCGGCCCGACCTCGTCCAGCAGGTCCTTCAGCGGCACGCCGAGCCACTTCGCGTTGCCGATGAGGTCCCCGCCCACCTCGTTCGACACGCAGGCCAGCGTCACGTACCGCTCGATCATGGGGCGGGCCAGCAGCTGGTCGAACGTCAACGTCAGCGGCCGGGCCACCCGCCCGTGGATGCGCAGCCGCCAGGTCTCCGGGTCCACCTGCGGCACCACCAGCGCGGTGTCGATGCGATAGAACACATCGTCCGGCGTCACGTACGGCGACAGCCCGTTGACCGGCGGGTCCACGGTCGCGGGCAGCGCGGGCGCGGGGTTGCCCGGCGCGGGCAGCTTGATCGCCTCGCGTGCCTGCTGCACCCCCTGCCGGGCGGCCAGCGCCCGCCCCAGCAGCCCGGCGACCAGCGCCCCGCCGAACCCGGCCACGCTCCACCGCAGGAACCGCCGCCGACCCGCGTCCCGCACCGCCCGGCTCTCGCCGGAGGCGGCGATCGCCCCGGCGGCGCCTTCCGCCTGCGCGGCCGAGCGCAGCAGCACGTGCAGCACGCCGACGGCGGCGGCCGCGCCGAGCAGCGAGGGCAGCACGGCGGTCGGGCCCGCGTTCGGGCGGGTGACCGCGGCCGCCGCGCCGATCAGGCCGAACAGCGCGATCCCGGCGACGCCCCAGCGGAAGTCCCGGCGCGCGGCCAACCCCACCAGCGCCGCGAACACGGCGAGCAGCAGGCTGGTGCCGACCAGCAGGGCGACCTTGTCGTACACGCCGAAGACGCTGATCGCGAACGCCTTGACCGGCTCCGGGACCGCGTCGACGACCGCGCCGCCGACCGCGATCAGCGGCGCGCTGCGCGGACCCGTCCATACCGCGACCAGCTCACCCAGGCCCACCGCCACCGCAGCGGCGGCGAGCCCCGCCAGCACCGCACGTCTCCGACTCACCACGATTGCCAGTCTGCGCCCGCACCCGCCGCAGGGCCATGCCTCGACGCCTTACCGATCTCTTACCCTCTGCGGCAGTCGACATCTACCTTCTGCGGGAGTCGACAACTTCTGGGTTGTCCCGACAGCCCAGAAGTTGTCGGCTGCGAATCGGTACCCGGCACGGCCGAGACACTCGGAGCACCGGTGCGCTCAGCTCAGCGGGATGTCGACGGCGATGTTCGGCGGCGCGTCGAAGCTGCCGTGGATCACGCTGAACGACAGCCGCACCTCGGTGATCTCGGATCCGAGGACGCCGTCGAAGACGATGGTCCCGGTCGCCTCGCCGTCGGCCGGGACGGTCTCCGGCCAGTCGCCCGCGGCCGGGTCCGGCTGCAGCGTACGGCCGGGCGCGGTGAGCTGGGCACGGCCGAACACCGGCAGCGTCAGCGCGTCGCCGCCGCTGTTCACCGCCTGGATCTTCACCTTGGTGGCCTGGCTGGTGACCTCGACGCTCAGCACGGTGATCGTCAGCGGCCCGCCGGTCGCGGAGGCCTCCTGTGCGAGCCGCTCCGCGCCCTGCTCCGCGCCCTTCTTGACCCACGGCGGCGTGGCGAACTCCTCCAGCTTCTGCACCGCCGCCTGCACCGCGCTCGTGGCCAGCCAGCCGCCGCCCGCGCACAGCCCGAGCAGCAGCACCGCGGTCAGCACCAGCCCGGCCGCGCCACGCCGCGGCGGAGCCGCCCCGGGTCCCGCCGTCCCGGTGCCGTACCCCGTCCCGGCGACGCCGCCCTGGCCGTACGCCGGAACCTGGGCGCGGCCCTGGACGCCCGCGGGCACGCCCGCGTGCGGCACCGAGGCGCCCGGTTTGGCGGAGTTGCTCTTCGCCAGGTCGATCGCGCCCAGCAGGAGCGCCACGACCAGGCCCACGACGCCGGAGATGACCAGCGCCTTCGTCCGGCTCACCTCGGCCGCGGTCAGGTAGTCGGTCAGGCCCGTGCCCAGCGTCGCGACGAGGTAGGCCAGCCCCACGAAGCCGAAGTACCGCATGAGCCCGCGACCGGTCATGGCTGGGACCTTATCGACGACCGCGCATGCCACCAACGACGGAAAGACGACAGCGGGCCCCGGCCGGAGCCGGGACCCGCTGCGTGGTCAGACCGATCAGGCTCAGAAGCCCGGACCGTGCTGGTGGCCGTGGCCGTGGCCGTGCGAGTGGCCGTGGCCGCCGCCGTTCGGCTCGGCCTTGGCCGGCTTCTCCACCACCAGGGACTCGGTGGTGAGCAGCAGGCCGGCGATCGACGCGGCGTTGATGGCCGCGTTGCGGGTCACCTTCACCGGGTCCACGATGCCGGACTTCGCCAGGTCGACGAACTCGCCCTTGGCCGCGTCGAGGCCGTGGCCCCAGTCGCTGGCCGCGACCTTCTGCACGATGACGTAGCCGTCGTGGCCGGCGTTCTGCGCGATCCAGCGCAGCGGCTCGACCAGCGCCTTGCGCACGATCGAGACACCGACCTTCTCGTCGCCGGTCAGGCCCAGGTCGTCGTCGAGCACGCTCGCGATCTGGGTGAGCGCCGCGCCGCCGCCGGGCACGATGCCCTCCTCGACCGCTGCGCGGGTGGCCGCGATGGCGTCCTCGATGCGGTGCTTGCGCTCCTTCATCTCGACCTCGGTCGCGGCGCCGACCTTGATGACGGCGATGCCGCCGGACAGCTTGGCCAGGCGCTCGCCCAGCTTCTCCTTGTCCCAGTCGGAGTCCGAGGCCTCGATCTCCTTGCGGATCTGGCCCACCCGGGCGTCGACCTCGGCCTGCGAGCCGGTGCCGTCCACGATCGTGGTGGTGTCCTTGGTGATCACGGCGCGGCGCGCCTGGCCCAGGGACTCCAGGCCGACCGAGTCGAGCTTGTAGCCCAGCTCGGGCGCGATCAGCTCGCCGCCGGTGAGCACGGCCAGGTCCTGCAGCATCGCCTTGCGGCGGTCGCCGAAGCCCGGCGCCTTCACCGCGGCGACCTTGACGGTCTTGCGGATCGAGTTCACCACGAGGGTGCTCAGCGCCTGGCCGTCCACGTCCTCGGCCACGATCAGCAGCGGCTTGCTGGTCTGGAGCACCTTCTCCAGCAGCGGCAGCAGCTCCTCGATCGAGGAGATCTTGCTGGTGGTGATGAGGATGTACGGGTCGTCCAGCACGGCCTCGCCCGACTCGGGGTCGGTGACGAAGTGCGGCGAGATGAAGCCCTTGTCGAACTGCATACCCTCGGTGATGTCGAGCTCGGTGGTCATCGTCGAGCCCTCTTCGACGGTGATGACACCGTCGCGGCCGACCTTGTCCATCGCCTCGGCGATCAGCTCACCGATGGTCGGGTCCTGCGCCGAGATCGTCGCGACCTGCGCGATGTCGGACTTGTCGGCGACCGGGGTGGCCTTGGCCAGCAGCGCGTCGCTGATCTTGGTGACCGCCGCGTCGATACCGCGCTTGATCCCGGCGGGGTTGGTGCCCGCGGTCACGTTGCGCAGGCCCTCGCGGACCATCGCCTGGGCCAGCACGGTGGCGGTGGTGGTGCCGTCGCCGGCGACGTCGTTGGTCTTGGTCGCCACCTCCTTGACCAGCTGCGCGCCCAGGTTCTCGTACGGGCTGGACAGCTCGATCTCCTTGGCGATGGTGACACCGTCGTTGGTGATCGTGGGCGCGCCGAACTTCTTGTCGAGCACCACGTTGCGGCCCTTCGGGCCCAGCGTGACCTTGACCGCGTCGGCGAGCGCGTTGACACCGTGCTCCAGCAGGTGCCGGGCGTCGTCGGAGAAGCTAAGGATCTTAGGCATCAATCGTCTCCCTTAAACGTCACGATGCCCCGGCGCACCCGTGAGGGCGTGCCGGGGCATCGCACAGATCACTTCTCGACGACCGCGAGGACGTCGCGGGCGGAGAGCAGCAGGTACTCCTCGCCGGCGTACTTGACCTCGGTGCCGCCGTACTTCGAGTAGATGACCTTGTCACCCACCTTGACGTCGACCGGGATGCGGTTGCCCTTGTCGTCGACGCGGCCGGGGCCCACCGCCAGGACGGTGCCCTCCTGCGGCTTCTCCTTGGCGGTGTCGGGAATCACGAGGCCCGACGCGGTGGTGGTCTCAGCCTCGTTCGCCTGGACCAGGATCCGGTCCTCGAGCGGCTTGATCGCAACCTTCGTCGCGGTAGTCACGAGCATACCCTCCTGGGGTATAGCCCCGGGTCCCGCGGCACGAGACCCAGGTGTTGTCTTCTGGTCGAGTAGGCCGCCCGGTGCGGCGCCGTCGTCGCGGGTGTCGGCGTCGCCGGGCGGTCATGCGTTAGCACTCAGCATGGCAGGGTGCTAACTCGAACATTATGCCGCAGCTAGCACTCAGTCAAGGAGAGTGCCAACCGCCACTCGGTGAATTATCCGATTCTGTGACACGGGGAGGGGCGCTGCCAGAATGGGGCGGTGGATCTCGACCAGCTGGCGCTGCTGCGTACCCCTGATGGCATCGCGGCGCTGGAGCTGGCCGCGGAGCTGGCCGGCGGGGACGAGCTCGCCGCCGCCTCGGCGCTGCGGGCGAAGGGCTTCCCGCCGGGCCTGGCCGCCGCCGCGCTGACTCAGGTCACCCTGCGCGCCCGCGCGGGCGGCAAGTTCGGCGCCGACGCCGGGCGTGTCTTCCTCACCCGGGCCGGGCTGGAGCAGGCCACCCGCGAGATCGTCGCGGTACGCCGCGCCGCCCGGCTGCGCGCGGCCGGGGTGACCGCGCTGGCCGATCTGGGCTGCGGGCTCGGCTCCGACCTGCGCGCCGTCGCCGCCGCCGGGATCCGGGCGTACGGCGTCGACGCCGACCCGGTGACCGCCGCCTGCGCCGCGCTCAACGTGCCCGAGGCCACGGTGACCTGCGGCGACGCGCGCGACTTCGACCTGAGCCGGGTCGACACGGTGTTCTGCGACCCGGCCCGGCGCAGCGGCGGGCGGCGTGTGTTCCGGCCCGAGGACTACTCCCCGCCCTGGGACTGGGTGACCGCGCTGCCCGGCCGGGTGCCGCACACCGTGCTCAAGCTCGCGCCCGGCATCGACCAGGCGCTGCTGCCGCCCGGCGCGGAGCTGGAGCTGGTCTCCGTCGACGGCGACGTGGTCGAGGCCGCCGCCTGGTGCGGGCCGCTGGCGCAGGCGCCGCGGCGGGCCACGGTGTTCCGCGACGGCGTGCCGCACGAGCTCACCGGCACGGGCGAGCAGAC
>NZ_JBFAOU010000157.1:0-19202 GCF_040675365.1 Catellatospora sp. NPDC049609
GATGACTCGTCATCACAGAAGTTGTCGCCCCGCGGACGTCATGTCCTGCGCGGCGGGTCACGCTCGGCTTCGGCGGCGACCACGACGGTGCGGTCGCCGTCCGCGCGCATCCGCTCTCCCGGGTCACCCGGCTTCGGTGAGGACCGCGATGGTGCGGTCACTGTCTGGTGCGGTCGCCGTCCGGCGCGCATTCCGCTCCGGCGGGTCAGCGCGGCTTGTCGGCGAAGGCGGCGACGGTGCGGTCGGCGTACGCGCTGGCGTCGCCATACTCCATGGGGCCGGGCCAGTCCTTGGGGAGGGGGACGGGGACCTCGGGGGCGACCCGCCGGACGATCTCGTCGAGCACCGTCTCGGCGTCGCCGACCCACAGGTGCTTCGCGCCGGGCACGCCGACCACCTCGGCGTGCGGGATCGCGGCGAACCGCTCCTTGGCCTCGGCCGGGCGCAGGTAGTCGTCGTGCTCGGGCACCAGCGCGATCACCGGGCGGCCGGCCTCGGCCCATACCGCCAGATCCTCGGGCTTGCTGAAGCGCAGCGGCGGGGACAGCAGGATCGCGCCGGCGATCGCCGGGTCGCAGCCGTACTTGAGCGCCAGGTCGGTGCCGAAGGACCAGCCGACCAGCCACCGGTTCGGCAGCTCGTGGAACTCGGCGTACTCGATGGCGGCGGCGACGTCGAACCGCTCCCCCACCGCGTTGTCGAACGCGCCCTCGCTGGTGCCGCGCACGCTGCTGGTGCCGCGGCTGTTGAAGCGCAGCACCGCGAGCCCGGCCAGCGCGGGCAGCCGCCAGGCCGCCTTGCGGTAGACGTGGCTGTCCATCATGCCGCCGTGCGTCGGCAGCGGGTGCAGGCAGATCAGGGTGGCGATCGGGTCCCGGTCGGCCGGGAGCGCCAGCTCCCCGACCAGCGTCAACCCGTCGGCGGTATGCAGTTCGATCTCCTCGCGGCGGGCGGGCAGGATCGAGTTGGCACGGATCGCGGTCACGCCTACAGTCTGCCCGCGCGACCGCCCCCGGAACCCCGCCACGTCGCCGTCGTCACACCCGGTCATGCGGAGCCCGCCCCGCTGCGGGCCTTGCGTGCTCAGCCGTAGCGGGGCGCGTTGCGGGACCGCTCGATGTTGGGTTTGCGCTGGTGGCGGCCGCGCCAGCAGTTGGTGTGCCAGTGCCGGCGGTCACCGGCGTCGCCCCAGCCCTGCGACGGCCATGCCACCACGTGCGGCACGCCGGGCCGGATCTCCTGGTGGCACCCCGGGCACCGGTACGTCTTGTCCGAGGTCTCGCCGCTCAGATGCCGGACCGTGAACTCGCCGTCCGGATCGTCGCGCACGTACTCGATCCCGCGCCGGGACATGGTTTCGTCGAGATCGCGCTCCGGGCGATCTCTGTGGTTCCGACGCGGACTCATGTCCTCAACACTACGATGTGTCCCCCCGATGCCAACGATCTTGCGCGAACTGTTAGGGATACGCCCTATTTGGGCGTGTCACACCCACAGTCCGCGCAAGATCGGCGCGGGAGGGACGGGGCGGGTCAGCGGTGGGTGTGGTCGCGGAAGCCGCGGCCGGTTTTACGGCCGAGGTAGCCGGCGGTGACCAGGTGCTCCAGGAGGGGGGCGGGGGCGAAGCCGGGCTCGCGGAGTTCGAGGTAGAGCTCGCGCTGGATGGCGAGGGAGACGTCGAGGCCGACGACGTCGAGCAGCTCGAACGGGCCCATGGGGTAGCCGCAGCCGAGCTTCATGGCGGCGTCGATGTCGTCGGCGGTGGCGTAGCTGGCCTCCAGCATCTTCACCGCGTCGTTCAGGTACGGGAAGAGCAGCGCGTTGACGATGAAGCCGGCCCGGTCGGCGCAGCCCACGGCGGTCTTGCCCAGCCCGGCCACCACCGCGTTGGCGGTGTCCAGGGTGGCGGCGCTGGTGCGGATGGTGCTGACCACCTCGACCAGCGGCATCACCGGGGCGGGGTTGAAGAAGTGCAGGCCGACGACGTCGGCGGGGCGCTGCGTGGCCATGGCGCACTCGACCACCGGCAGGCTGGAGGTGGTGGTGGCCAGCACGGTGCCGGGCTTGCAGATCTCGTCGAGGCTCGCGAACAGGGCCTTCTTGACCGACAGCTCCTCCACCACGGCCTCGACGACCAGGTCGACCTCGGACAGGTGGTCGAGGTTGGTGGACCACACGATCCGGCCGATGGCGGCGTCGCGCTCGGCCTCGGTCAGCTTGCCGCGGACCACGCCCTTGTTGAGCGAGGTCTTGATCTTCTCGCAGGCCTTGGCGGACTTCTCCGCACCGCGCGTGACGCTCAGCACCTCGTAGCCGGCCTTGGCGAAGACCTCGATGATGCCGGTGGCCATGGTGCCGGAGCCGACCACGCCGACCGTCTTGACCGGCCGGGCCGCCCCGGTGCCCCGGCCGGCGGCCGGGGTGAACTCGTCGGCGACGACCACGGGCGAGCCCGGCTTCTCGTAGGTGTAGAAGCCGCGGCCGGACTTGCGGCCGTGCAGGCCCGCGGTGACCATCTGCTTGAGCAGCGGCGCGGGGGCGTGACGCCGGTCGCGGCCGCCGCGGCGGTACATGGTGTCGAGCACCTCGTACGCCGTGTCCAGGCCGATCAGGTCCATCAGCGCCAGCGGGCCCATGGGCAGGCCGCAGCCCTGCTTCATGGCCGCGTCGATGTCCTCGCGGGTGGCGTAGCGGCCCTCGAACATCGTCACGGCGTGGTTGAGGTAGCCGAACAGCAGCGCGTTGGTGATGAAGCCCGCCCGGTCGCTGATGGTGACGTCGACCTTGCCGAGCCGGGCGCACAGCGCCTCCACGTCGGCGACCACGTCCGGCGCGGTCACCACGGTGTGGATGACCTCGACCAGCGTCATCACCGTCGCGGGGTTGAAGAAGTGGATGCCGATCGTCCGGTTGGGGCGCTGCGTGGCGACGGAGATCTCGGTGACCGACAGCGAGCTGGTGTTGGTCGCGAAGATGGTGTGCGGCGGGCAGATCTGGTCCAGCTCGGCGAAGACGGCCCGCTTGAGGTCCAGGCGCTCGGGCACGGCCTCGATCACGATGTCGACGCTGTGCAGCGCAGCCAGGCCCACGTGGAACTCGATCCGGGCGAGCAGCGCGTCGCGGTCCTGCTCGGACAGCTTGCCCTTGGCCACGGCACGATCGGTGGAGCCGGTCAGGTTGGCCCGGCCGCGCTCCAGCGCGGTCTCGTTGACCTCGACGGCCACCACGTCCAGGCCGCTGCGGGCGAACACCTCGACGATGCCGGCACCCATGGTGCCGAGGCCGACCACACCGACCGTTTTGATCTCGCGAGCCACAGTGCTCATCCCATCTCCCGAACGATCGCCAGTTCTTCGGGAGTCTGCCACGGGCACCGCGATCCCACACCGGGTGGTCACAGTGAACATAGCCACTCGGACCTGGCATGGGTGACGGTCGCCAGCCGATGCTACTCCGTAGTAACATAGCTGCTCCGAGCCGCCCCGGTGGCGGTCGTCGGCCGGCGCTACGCGTGACCGCGTACGGCCGCCGCCACCGCCTGCGCGCCCCGGCGGCCCAGCATGATCGTGTAGTGGTTCACGTCGGGCACGTCGGCCTCGACCGTGCCCGGCAGCCACTGCGCCGCGCGGCCGGGAGCGTAGAGGGGCGCGTCGGGCTGGTTGAACATGCCGCGTGGCGCGCGCAGGAACACCGCCGGCCGGGGCAGCGCCCGTGGGGCCATGCCCGGCAGCGCGTAGAGCTCCTGGCCGTCGCGCACCGCCGCCTCCATCCGGCACGCGGCCCGCAGCTGCGGCTCCTGCCCCACCAGGTCGTACGCGATGTACGCGTCCCCGGCCTCCGGCCACGGGTCGAAGGACGGGTGCGCCCGCCACAGCGCCGCGTGCTCGGCGCGACTCGGGAACGTCACCTCCAGCCGGGAGAACACCGCGCCGACGGTGTCCGCGATCGCCTTCTCCAGCACCTCGGGCCCGGCCGACGCGTCGACGCCCGGCGGCAGCGGCAGCGGCGCGCCGCCGTCGACCAGGATCAGGCGCTCGACCAGCTCCGGATGCCGGCGCGCGGTCTCGGCGGCGACGAAGCCGCCCATGGAGTGCCCGGCCAGCACCACCGGGCCGGCGGCGTACGCCCGGATCACCGCGGCGATGTCGGCGGCGTGCGCGGCCATGCCGTACGGGGTGGGCAGGTCCCGGCTGCCGCCGCGACCGCGCAGGTCGACCGCGACGACGCGGTGGTCGCGGCCCAGCTCCTGCGCCACCAGCGTCCACGCGACGTGCGACGAGGTGATGCCGTGCACCGCGACGACCAGCGGCCCGCGCTCGCCCCACACACCGACCCGCAGCTCACCGCCGCGCACGGGCACGCCATCCCTCCGGTACGCGATCTCCGCGCTCATACCCGCCCTCCCGCTGCCCACCTCGACACCCGCCGGCGGCCGCCCGCCGACCCCGCGGATGCTGCCACACCACGCGGGCCGGGACAGTGGCCGCGACCCACATAATCGCGCTGCCCGGTAATCGCGTTGCCCCGCGGGCACCGGGATCGGGACCATACTCCGCATGTCGACTCTCAAGGTCACCGCGGAACGGCTGGTGATCCACCCGCACCCCAACGCCGACGCGCTCGAGCTCGCCGAGGTCGGGCGGCTGCGCGCGGTGGTCGCCAAGGGCGCGTACCGCACCGGCGACCACGCCGTCTACCTGCCCGAAGGCTCCGTGCTCCCGGAGCCGCTCATCGCCGAGCTGGGTCTCACCGGCCGGCTCGCCGGCGCGGGCAAGGACCGCATCACCGCGGTACGCCTGCGCGGCGAGCTCTCCCAGGGCATCGTCTGCCGCCCGAAGGCGCTGGCCGACGTCGACCTGACCGCGGCGGCGGCCGCCGGGACCGACTTCGCCGAGCTGCTCGGCGTCGTGAAGTGGGTCCCGCCGGTGCCGGTGCACCTGGCCGGCGACATCATGCCCGCCCCCGACCTGCTGCCGTGGCTGGAGGTGGAGAACATCCGCCGCTACCCGCACCTGTTCACCCCGGGTGAGCAGGTGATCGCCACCGAGAAGATCCACGGCTCGGCCACGCTGATGACGCTGCTCGCCGCCACCGGCGAGGTGTACGCGTCCTCGAAGGGCTTCGGCAAGCAGCGCCTGGCCATCAAGGAGGCGCCGCACAACCTCTACTGGCGCGCGATCAGGGCCTACGACCTGCCGGCCTTCGCGGCGGCGGTGGCACAGGCGTGCGGCGCGAGCCGGGTCGGCGTGTTCGGCGAGGTGTACGGCCGCGGCGTGCAGGACCTGCCCTACGGCGTGAACGCGGGGGTGCGACCGGGCTACGCGGCCTTCGACGTCGCCGTCGACGACGGGGACGGCGTGCGCTGGCTGGCGCTGGACGAGTACGCGCCGCTCGCAGAGGAGCACGGGGTGCCGCTGGTCCCGGTGCTGTTCCGCGGCGCGTACGACGAGGCGGCGCTGACCGCGCTGGCCGAGGGCGTGGAGACGGTGTCGGGCACCGGCGCGAACCTGCGTGAGGGCCTGGTGGTCCGCCCCGCCGTGGAGCGCTACAGCGAGGTGACCGCCGGGCGCGCCGTCGGCAAGCTGGTCTCCCCCGCCTACCTCACCCGCCGGGGCGGCACCGAGTTCGAGTGACCGGCGCACCGGCAGCACTCCGGTCGCGCTGTGGCACAGCACGGCACGGCCGGAGCACGGCGGTGCGTCGGCGCGCCCGTGGGCCGGCGCCGGTGCGGCTGCGCGAGGTGACAACTTCTGGGTTGTCAGGACAACCCAGAAGTTGTCACGCCGCCCGCGACCGCCGTTTCGGCCCGGTCGGGCTGCCGGCGCGGTAGACGCACTAGCCTGGTGATCGTGCGATATGTCGTGATCACCGGGGTGTCCCGCGGGCTGGGCGAGGCGCTGGTCAACCAGTTCGAGGCCGATCCGGACACCACGGTGGTCGCGCTCGGGCGCAGCTTCAGCGACGCGCAGCGCATCGCCGCCGGGCCCCGGCTGGTGCTGGTGCACTGCGACCTGGCCGAGCCGGCCGGGCTGCCGCACGCCACCGAGCTGGGCGAGCTGCTCGCCGAGGCGGACGAGGTCATCCTGATCCACAACGCCGCCGTGGTGGACCCGATCGGCCCGATCGGCGACCTGTCGGTGGACGACCTGTCCACCGCCGTCGCGGTGAACCTGACCGCGCCCATGCTGCTGACCAACTCGCTGCTGGCGGGGCTGCCGCCGACCGTCGGGCGGGTGCTGGTCATGTTCGTCTCGTCCGGCGCTGCGCACCGGGTCATCGACGGCTGGGCGGCGTACTCGGCCACCAAGCGGGGCGCCGAGGAGTTCTTCGCCCACCTGGCCAAGCAGTATGAGGACGATCCGCGGGTGCGGGTCGAGGTGGTCAACCCGGGCGTGATGGACACCGGCATGCAGGAGACCATCCGGGCGGCCGACTTCGCGGGGCGGCAGCGCTTCCTCGACCTGTACGAGAACGACGAGCTGCCCGACCCGGCCGCGGTCGCCGCGCGCCTGATCGCCGAGCACATCCGGCCCTGAAGATGTTTCGGATTACTCACGAGTAGGCCTAGACTGCGGCCGTGACCACCACTTCCCTGCCGCCCGGCGCCAGCGTCGTCGAAGGCGGCGAGCTGATCTCGACGAACCCCGCCACCGGCGACGAGGTGGCGCGCCTGCCCGTCGCCTCCGCCGCGGACGTGAAGGCCGCCGTCGAGCGGGCGCGGGCCGCCTCGGCCTGGTGGGCGGAGCTGGGCTGGCGGGAGCGCCGGCGGCGGCTGCTGCGCTGGCGCAGCCTGCTGGTCAACCGGATCCACGAGCTGGCCGAGCTGATGCACCGCGAGGGCGGCAAGCCGGTCGACGAGGCGCTGCTGGAGGTCGTGGTCTCGGTCGACCACGCCGCCTGGGCCGCCAAGCACGCCCGCAAGGTGCTCGGCCCGCGCCGGGTGCGCGGCTCCCTGCTGCAGCCGGAGTACGCGGCGCACCTGGAGTACCAGCCGTACGGCGTGATCGGCGTGATCGGCCCCTGGAACTTCCCGATCTTCACCCCGTTCGGGTCGATCGCGTACGCGCTGGCCGCGGGCAACGCGGTGGTCTTCAAGCCGAGCGAGTACACCCCCGCGATCGGCCAGTTCTACGTGGACGCCTTCGCCGAGGTGGTGCCGGAGCACCCGGTGCTGCAGATCGTGCACGGCACCGGCGAGGTCGGCGCGGCGCTGTGCCGTTCCGGCGTGGACAAGCTGGCCTTCACCGGCTCGGGCCGCACCGGCGCGAAGGTGATGGCGGCCTGCGCCGAGACGCTGACGCCGGTGCTGATCGAGTGCGGCGGCAAGGACGCCCTGATCGTGGCCGACGACGCCGACCTGGACGCGGCGGCCGAGGCCGCGGCGTGGGGCGCCAACTTCAACGCGGGCCAGGCCTGCGTCGGCATCGAGCGGGCGTACGTGCACGAGCGGGTCTACGACGCGTTCCTGGAGAAGCTGGTCGCCCGCACCGAGCGGCTCGCCCTCGGCGAGCAGGTCGGCCCGATCACCATGCCCGGCCAGCGCGACATCATCGCCCGGCACATCGACGACGCGCTGAGCAGCGGCGGCCGCGCCCTGGTCGGCGGCCCGGACTCGGTGCGCGGGGCGTACGTCAAGCCCACCGTCCTGATCGACGTGCCGGAGAGCTCGGCGGCGGTGCGCGAGGAGACGTTCGGCCCGACCATCACCGTCACCAAGGTCGCCGGTGTGGACGAGGCGATCGCGCTCGCCAACGACACCGCGTACGGCCTCGGCTCGGCGGTGTTCTCCAAGCGCCAGGGGATGGCGATCGCGCGCCGGCTGCGTACCGGCATGACCGCGGTGAACTCGGCCTTCTCCTTCGCGGTGCTGCCCACGCTGCCCTTCGGCGGCGTCGGCGCGTCCGGCTTCGGCCGCATCCACGGCGCCGACGGCCTGCGCGAGTTCACCCGCGCCAAGGCCATCGCCCGCCGCCGCCTGCCCAGCGTCCCCGCCCTGCTCACCTTCGAGCGCAAACCCTCGGGCGTGAAGCTCGCCCTCTCCGTGGTCAAACTGCTCCACGGCCGCAATCGCTGACCAAGATCCCGTCGATCTTGCGCGAAGTGTTAGGGGTTCGTCCCTTTGGAGCGTGTCGTCCCCACAGTTCGCGCAAGATCGGCGGGTCAGAAGAGGGTCAGTTCGTCTTTCTTGGTGCCGCGGAGGCGGTCGTAGTCGACTACGACGCAGCGGATTCCCCGGTCCTCGGCCAGGACGCGGGCCTGGGGTTTGATCTCCTGGGCGGCGAAGATGCCGGCGACGGGGGTCAGCAGCGGGTCGCGGTTGAGGAGCTCCAGGTATCTGGTGAGCTGCTCGACGCCGTCGATCTCGCCGCGACGTTTGATCTCGACGGCGACGTGGGCGCCGGCGGCGTCGCGGCAGAGCAGGTCCACCGGGCCGATGGCGGTCATGTACTCGCGGCGGACCAGGCTGAAGCCCTCGCCGAAGGTGTGCGGGGCGGCGGCCAGCAGCTCCTGTAGGTGGGCTTCGACGCCGTCCTTCTGCAGGCCGGGGTCGGGGCCGAACACGTGCGAGGAGTCCTCGAAGACCTCTTCGAGCTGGATGCGCAGCTCCTCGCCGGCCTTGTTGACCACGCGCCAGACGCCGGGGGACTCCTCCAGGCGGCAGGGCGGGCTCATCCAGTTGAGCGGCTTGTACGCCCGGTCGTCGGCGTGGATCGAGACCGAGCCGTCCGCCTTGACGATGAGCAGGCGCTTGGCGGACGGGAGGTGGGAGGAGAGCCGGCCGACGTAATCGACGGTGCACCGGGCGATGACGAGACGCACCGAACCAGCCTAAGGGACGCGTTCGTGAGGTGGCGCTCGCATACCCTGGCGCGTACGGGGCATGCTGGGGGCGTGCTCGAACTTCTGACCGGCACCGGTCTGGCCACCGCGGCGGGGCTCAACGCCTACATCCCGCTGCTGGTGATCGGCCTGCTGGACCGGTACACGAACCTGATCAATCTGCCCTCGGCGTGGGCGTGGCTGGGCAACGGCTGGGTGCTGATGATCCTCGCCGTGCTGCTGGCGATCGAGTTCGTGGCGGACAAGGTGCCGGCGGTGGACAGCGTCAACGACATCGTGCAGACCGTGGTCCGGCCGACCGCGGGCGGCATGGCGTTCGCCGCGGGGTCGGGCTCGGAGACGGTGACGGTCACCGACCCGTCGGCGCTGTGGACCGAGAAGCTGTGGATACCGATCGTGATCGGGTTGCTGATCGCGCTGACCGTGCACGGCGCCAAGGCCACCGCCCGCCCGGTGCTGAACGTGGCCACGGTCGGCATGGCCGCGCCGGTGGTGTCGACGGTCGAGGACGGGGCCAGCACCGGCCTGTCCGTGGTGGCCATCGTCGTCCCGGCGCTGGTGGTGCTCTGCCTGTTCGCCCTGGTCTGGTGGATGTTCGCGATGGCGAGGCGGCGGCGCCGGCGCCGGGTGGCCGGTGCGCTCTCGGAAAAGTAGCATCGTGCGCAGGCGTGGCGAAAGGTGTGTAAACGGGCGAAAACGTCATACTTCGCGGAGGTAGTCCGACGATCCCCCGTGGAGGTGCCGTGGCCAGCGTCGCCGAGGTCAAAGCCGCCATCGATGCCGCCATGCTGCATGTGCAGGAAGGCCAGGACGCGGTCCGTTCCGCCAACGACCGGCTGGGCGAGGCGCAGCTCAGCCTTGCCACCGCGGTCGAGGGATCCGGGCACGAGGCCGTGACCGCCGCACAGGCCGCACTCGCCCAGGCCGCCTCGGAGCTCGAGGAGTGCCTCACCGCGACGCTGCACGCGGTCGAGCAGGCCGAGAACTATGTCGCGACGTTGTGAGCCCGTCATGAGCCAGCCGGACATCAGGAAGGCCGCGGCTCGCCCGAGCGGGCGCGGCGCGCGAATCAGCGGGCTCGGGCCGGCTCCGGCCGCCGCCGAGCGTAGCGGGGAGCAGGCATGAGCCTCGTCCAGGACCTCGCCGACCAGCTGCGGGTGGCCCGCGAGGAGCTGCCGCTGCCGCAGGTCTCCGCCGCCGCCGAGCGGCTGCGCACCGCCACCGGCCTGCTGGCCTGGGTGCTGCACCACAGCACCACGCCGGTGAGCGTGCCCGACCTCAGCCGGGCCGTCGAGCGGCTCGACCACGCCGCCGCCGCGCTGCGCGTGGCCCAGGACCGGCTGGACGAGTACGCGCTCGCGCTGGGCATGCCGGTGGACGCCCACGGGCGCCCCGACGAGGCCTGGCACGCCGTCCCGGCCCAGCCGGTGCGCGGCGAGGCCACCGGCTCCTCCGACTGCCGCCTGGCCGACTGGTGGGGCGAGCGCGTCGCCCTGGTGACCGGTGAGGAGTTCTCCGCCGGCACGCTGACCGCCGACCGCGCCGACGCCGCGCAGTCCAGCGTCGAGCTGCTGCGCCGCTGCGTCCAGGCGGCCCACGACGGCGACCGCCGCCGGCTGCACCGCCACCTCGCCGCCGCCGGCCCCGCCGTCGGGCTCGGCCTGTCGGCCATCGCCCCGCCGCTGCTGCGGCAGCTCGCCATGGACCTGGTCGGCTACCCGCCGCGGCTGGAGGACCTGGCGCGGGTACGCCGGGCCGCCCTGCCGCTGCCCGCGGAGCTGCTGCCGCAGCTGCCCCCCGACGCGGCCGGGGAGATCGTGGCGCGGATCTGCCACACCCGCCCCCAGCGCACCGCCGACCGGGGCCCGGTGCACCCGGTCGACTCCGCCACCGCCGCCGCGCTGCTGGTCGCGGCGCTGCTGCGGGCCAACGGCCGCACGGCCGACGAGCTGGACGGGGTCGTCGCGGCCGAGCAGGCCGCGGCCGGGGCCGCCCAGCAGCGGGCCACCGAGCGCGCCGAGGTCAACCGGGCCGCGCTGCGCATCACCGACAGCGGCCGCCGCCGTTCCGCCGTCGACGAGCTGGGCCGGGTGCCGCGGCCCGCGGCCCGCCGTCGCAGCGGTGGCTGAGCAGGCGGCCGCGACCCCGCCGACCAGCCGAGGGATCGTCGCGGCGGTACGCAGGGAACTCGCCGCGGCGCGGCATGCCGCGCGCGCCATGCAGGCGGCCACCGCCGCCGCCCGGGTCGCCGCGGTGACCCAGCTCGACGCGGTACGCCGTTCGGCGCCCAAGCGCCGCGCCGCGCTGGACGCGGCACGCGACGCCGCGCTCGCCGAGGCGCGGGCGCGCTGGGAGCGGGAGGGCGCGAAGCTCACGTCCGCCCTGTCCGGGCTGGCCGAGGCGGCCGCGCCGGGCACCGCGGGCAGCCCGTGGGCGCAGTGGCGACCCGGCACGAAGCCCGACCAGCAGGCCGGGCTCGCCCCCGGGCTGCTGCGCATCGGCACCCTGGCCCACCCGGCCGGACGCACCGTCCCCGCGCTGGTCCCGCTGCTGGACACGGCGCACCTGAGCGTGTCCGGCGACGCCCCCAGCGCCGCCGACGGGCTCATCGGGGCGCTGCTGCTGCGCGCGCTGGCCAGCGTGCCGCCGGGCGCGATGCGGATCAGCGTGTACGACCCGGGCCAGCTCGGCGGTGCGCTGGCCGGGCTCGCCCCGCTGGCCCCGGCCGGGCTGATCTCCTACCTCGGGCCGGGTGGGCTCGCCCCGCTGCTCGACGACCTCGCCGAGCAGATCCGCCGCATCAACGAGAACGTGCTCGGCGGCGTCTACCTGAGCGTGGCCGAGCTGGCCGCGGAGACCGGCCGCCGGCCCGAGCCGTGGCGGGTGGCGGTGCTGCTGGCCGACCCGAACGGCGCCGAGCTGACCCGGGCCGAGCGCGCCCAGCTGGACCGGGTCGCCCGGACCGGCGTCGCGGCGGGCGTACACCTGATCAGCCGCGGCATCGAGCTGACCGGCGACGGCATCGAGACGATCACCGTACGGGCCGACGGCGCCGCCCGGACCAGCCTCACCGGCGAGATCCCGGTGAAGCTCGACGCGGGCCCGGCGCAGACCCTGCTCACCGGCGTCTGCCGGGCGCTGGCCGAGCAGGCCACCGCCGGGCCGCCGCCGGTGCCGTTCGCGGCGCTGCTGCCCGACGAGATCTGGCGGCAGTCCTCGGCCGAGGCGCTGCGCGCGCCGATCGGCGAGGGCACCGACGGGCGGCTGGTCGAGCTGGTGCTCGGCGACGACCCGCCGCACGCGCTCATCGGCGGCCCGTCCGGCTCCGGCAAGACGAACCTGCTCTACTGCTGGCTGGCGGCGCTGGCCACCCGCTACTCCCCCGACGAGCTGTCGCTGCACCTGCTCGACTTCAAGGAGGGCGTGTCGTTCGCCCGGTTCGCCCCGGGCACCCGCGACCCGAGCTGGCTGCCGCAGGTGCGCCTGGTCGGCGTGAACGTCAACAGCGACCGGGAGTTCGGCCTGGCGCTGCTGCGCCACCTGGCCGAGGAGCTCAAGCGCCGGGCCGCCGCGGCCAAGCAGCACGAGGCGACCAAGCTGTCCGAGCTGCGCGCCGAGGACCCGACCGGGAGCTGGCCGCGCGTGGTCGCCGTGATCGACGAGTTCCAGGTGCTGCTCGGCGCCCGCGACGCGGTCACCAACGAGGCGGTCGACCTGCTGGAGGACCTGGCCCGCCGGGGCCGCTCGCAGGGCATCCACCTGGTGCTGGCCAGCCAGGACGTGTCCGGCATCGAGGCGCTCTGGGGCCGCTCCGGCCTGGTCTCGCAGTTCACGCTGCGCATCGCGCTGCCCAAGGCGCGCCGGATCCTGTCCGACGTGAACCTCGCCGCCGAGCTCATCCCGCGCTGCCACGCCGTGGTCAACGCCGACTCCGGCGTGCCGTCGGCCAACACCATCGTGCGGCTGCCCGACGCGGGCGACCGCGCGACCTGGCTCGGCCTGCAGGAGCAGCTGTGGGCGGCCCGGCCGGAGGGCAGCGAGCCGCCGCGGCTGTTCGACGGCGACGCCCGGCCCCTGTTTCCGCTGCTCCCGCCGCCGCCCGCGCCGGAGCTGCCCGCCTCGGTCGGCGCGGTGGCGCTGCTCGGCGAGACCATCGACGTCACCGGCCGCCCGGCCACGCTCCGGCTGAACCGCGCTCCGGGCCGCAACCTCGCCGTGCTCGGCACCCGCGTCGACGAGGCCTGCGCGGTGCTGCTCGCGGCGGGCCACGCGCTGGGCAGCCAGCACGCGCCCGGCTCGGCCCGGTTCAGCGTGCTGTGCCTGGACTCCGACGCCGCCACCGCGGCCAAGTCCCTGCACAGCGCCCTGAGCGCCCGCCACCGCACCGAGTGGTACGACGCCGACAGCGTGACCGGCCTGCTGGCCGAGCTCGCCCAGGAGTGCCGCGACGGGGCGCCTCCCGCCGCGCGTGAGCAGGTGCACTACGTGTTCGGCTTCGCCCTGGACGCCGTCGCCGGGCGGCTGGCCGCCAAGCCGGGCCCGGGGCAGCCCAGCGGCCACGAGCTGCTGCGCACCGTGCTGGCCCGGGGGCCGGAACGGCGTACCCACCTGCTGTGCTGGTGGCGCACGGTGGCCAGGCTGCGCGACGATCTCGGCGGCCCGGGGGCCCGCTTCGACGCCATCGGCGCGTGGGTGGCGCTCGACGTGCACGGCCCCGAGCTGTCCGCGCTCTACCCGCAGCCGGGCGGACCGGCCTGGCATCCGCGCGTCGGCCGGGCCCTGCACTTCGACCGCGCCGTCCAGCACCGCGCGCAGATCATCATCCCGTACGAGGTGGCGCCGTGACCGCTACGCCCGCGACCCGCTACCGGGCGCTCGTGGCCGACCTGGTCACCGCGTCGCGGCGGCACGAGACCGCGCTCACCGCGGCGGGCCAGTCCCATGCCGACGGCGTCGCCACCATCGAGCACGACCTGCTCTCGGCCGACGACGCGGTGATCGCCGCGACGGCGCGGGCCGCCCACGCCCAGCGGCTGGTGGCGCAGACCGACCTCGCGGCGGGCGCGCTGTGGGACGAGCTGAAGCAGGTACGCGGCCGCCGCGGCCGCCGCCTGGGCCCCGTGCCCGGCCCGGTGCCGCTGCCCGACCAGCCGCCGGCGCCGTCCCCCGACCCGATCGCGCTGCTGGAGGCCGCCGCCGCCCGCATCGACCGGGCCCGGCACGGCGGCGAGAAGCTGCCGCCGCTGATCCTGCCGCTGCTGTTCGCGCTCGGCGCCGCCTGCGCCGCGGTGGTGGCCCTGATCGCGGTGTTCCTGCAGGGCCACGGCCCGTTCGGCCTGCTGGCCGGCTGGCTGGCCCTGCTCGGCGCCCCGCTGTCCGGCCTGCTCCCCGCCCGCGAGCTGGCCGACCACCTCTTCGGCGCGCGACTCGACCCCGGCGCCATCGGCCTGATCATCCTCGCCGGCATGCTCTCCACCGCCGCCCTCACCCTCGCCTAGATCACCTGACTTGCCTGGCACCTGTGCGTATCTTGAGCGCGCGTACGCCCATGTGCCTGGCAAGTCGGACGATCTCGGGCCTCAGGGGAGGGTGCGGGACTGGCGGACGACGGTGACGAGCTCGTCCATGATGTCGGTGAGGGCGAAGTCCTTGGGGGTGAAGACGCGGGCCACCCCGGCCTCGCGCAGCACCTCGGCGTCCTGGTCCGGGATGATGCCGCCGACCACGACCGGCACGTCGGACAGGCCCGCTTCGGCCAGGCCGCGCAGCACCGCCGGGACGGCGTTGAGGTGCGAGCCGGACAGCACGGACAGGCCGACCAGGTCCACGTCCTCCTGCGCCGCGGCGGCCACGATCTGGGCCGGGGTCAGCCGGATGCCCTGGTAGACGACCTCGAACCCGGCGTCGCGGGCGCGTACGGCGATCTGCTCGGCGCCGTTGGAGTGGCCGTCGAGGCCCGGCTTGCCGACGAGCAGGCGCAGCGCCGATCGGCCCAGCTCGCGGGCGGTGGCGTGCACGCGCTCGCGGACGCGGGCCAGCGACCCGTCGCCGCCGCCGGAGACGCCGCTGCTCAGGCCGGTGGGCGCGCGGTACTCGCCGAAGACCTCGCGCAGCACGCCCGCCCACTCGCCGGTGGTGACCCCGGCCCGCACGCACTCCAGCGTGGCGGGCATCAGGTTGCGGACCCCGGCCGCGTCGGCGCGCAGCCGGTCCAGCGCGTCGGCGGCGGCCGAGGCGTCGCGCTCGGACCGCCAGCGCTGCACGGCCTCGATCGCGGCCTTCTCCACCGCCGGGTCGACCTGCTCGATGGCCTGCGCCCCGGCCGCGGTGAGCGGTGACGGCTCGGTCTCGGTGTACCGGTTGACGCCGACGATGACGTCCTGTCCCGACTCGATCCGGCGGCGGCGCTCGGCCAGCGAGCCGACCAGGGCGCTCTTGAGGAACCCGCTCTCCACCGCGGCGACCGCGCCGCCCAGGTCGAGCACCTCGGCGAGCTGCCTGCGGGCCCCGTCGGCGATCTCGTCGACCAGCGCCTCGACCACATGGGACCCCGCGAACAGGTCGGGATATTCGAGCAGGTCCGACTCGTACGCCAGCACCTGCTGCAGCCGCAGCGACCACTGCTGGTCCCACGGGCGGGGCAGGCCGAGTGCCTCGTTCCAGGCGGGCAGCTGCACGGCGCGGGCGCGGGCGTCGCGGGACAGGGTGACGCCGAGCATCTCCAGCACGATGCGGGCGATGTTGTTCTCCGGCTGCGACTCGGTCAGCCCCAGCGAGTTGACCTGCACGCCGTAGCGCAGCCGCCGCTGCTTGGCGTCGGTGACGCCGTACCGGTCGCGGGTGATCTCGTCCCAGAGCCGGCCGAAGGCCCGCATCTTGGCGGTCTCCTCGACGAAGCGCACGCCGGAGTTGACGAAGAAGGAGACACGCTGCACCACGTCGCCCATGCGCTCGGGCGCGACCTGGCCGCCGTCGCGCACCCGGTCCAGCACCGCGACCGCGGTGGCCAGCGCGAAGCCGACCTCCTGCACCGGCGTCGCCCCGGCCTCCTGCAGGTGGTACGAGCAGATGTTGACCGGGTTCCAGGCCGGCGCGTTGGCGACGGTCCACGCGACCACGTCGGTGGTCAGCCGCAGTGACGGGCCGGGCGGGAAGATGTACGTCCCGCGCGACAGGTACTCCTTGATGATGTCGTTCTGCGTGGTGCCGGCCAGCGACTCCGGCGACGCGCCCTGCTCGGCGGCGACGGTGACGTAGAGCGCGAGCAGCCACATCGCGGTGGCGTTGATGGTCATGCTGGTGTTCGCGGCGGCCAGGTCGATGCCGTCGAACAGCTCCCGCGCGTCGCCCAGGTGCGCCACCGGCACGCCCACCCGGCCCACCTCGCCCGCGGCGAGCTCGTGGTCGGGGTCGTACCCGGTCTGGGTGGGCAGGTCGAACGCGACGGACAGGCCGGTCTGGCCCTTGGCCAGGTTCCGCCGGAAGAGCGCGTTGGTGGCCGCCGCGTGCGAGTGGCCGGCGTACGTGCGCATGACCCAGGGACGATCCCGGTCGGCGAGGCGAGGCTGCTCCATACGCCGATGCTAAGTGAACGTTCAGTAACTTGTGCCGGTGAACATTGTCACTGGGGAACGCGTCACCGCCGTCCATGGCCGCAGGGGCCCCGTGCGGGCCTCGCGTAGGGTGCCGGTGTGACTGACGAAGAGCTGGCCATCAGCGTCTCCGGGCTGCGCAAGTCCTATGGGGACAACGTCGCCGTCGCGGGCGTCGACCTGGCCGTCCCCCGGGGCGAGGTGTTCGCCCTGCTCGGCCCGAACGGGGCGGGCAAGACCACCACGGTCGAGATCCTGGAGGGGTTCCGGCAGCGCGACGCGGGCGACGTGACGGTGCTCGGCGTCGATCCGGCGAAGGCCGACCGGGACTGGCGCCGCCGCGTGGGCATCGTGCTGCAGGGCACCGGCGAGTTCGACGAGCTGAAGGTGGCCGAGGTGGTCCGCCACTTCGCGCGCTTCTACCCTGACCCGGCCGACCCCGACGAGGTCATCGCCCGCGTCGGCCTCGGCGACAAGGCCGGCGCGCGTACGCACACGCTCTCCGGTGGCCAGAAGCGCCGGCTCGACGTGGCGCTGGGCATCATCAGCCGGCCCGAGGTGCTGTTCCTGGACGAGCCGACGACCGGCTTCGACCCGGCCGCGCGGCGCGAGTTCTGGGACCTGATCCGCGCCCTCTCGCACACCGGCACCACCATCCTGCTCACCACGCACTACCTCGACGAGGCGGAGGCGCTCGCCGACCGGGTCGGCGTGATCGCGCACGGCTCCCTGATCGCCGTGTCCACCCCGGGCGAGCTGGGCGGGCGGCACCTGGCCACCGCCACGGTGAGCTGGCGCGACGCGACCGGCACGCGCACCGAGGACACCGACCGCCCCACCGAGACGGTGCAGCGGCTGGCCGCCGAGTTCGGCGGCGAGGTGCCGGAGCTGACCGTCACCCGGCCCACGCTGGAGGACATCTACCTGAAGATGATCGGCGAGAACGGCGAGGAGCGGGCATGAGCGAGCCCACCATGCGGCGCAGCCAGGCTCAGGCCGCCGACGAGCGCAGCGAGGAGAAGGCGTGAGCGGGTTGAATCTCGCCCTGGCCCAGGGCGGCATCGAGTTCAAGCAGTTCGTGCGGACGCGGGAGTCGCTGGTCTTCACGCTGCTGTTCCCGGTGGTGCTGATGTTCATCTTCGGGTCGATCTTCGGGAACATCGTGATCACCCCGCCCGGCGAGATCCCCCAGGTCACGCTCTCGCAGTACTTCGTCACCGGCATGATCGCCTCGGGCATCATGGCCACCGGGTTCCAGAACCTGGCCATCACCATCCCGATCGAGCGCGACCGCGGCGTGCTCAAGCGCTACCGCGGCACGCCGATGCCGAAGTGGGTCTTCTTCGCCGGCAAGATCCTGTGCGTGGCGGCGCTCGCGCTGATCTCCATCGTGATGCTGCTGGCCGTCGCGGTCGCCTTCTACGACATCCACCTGCCCGACACCGGGCAGAAGTGGTTCACCTTCGCCTGGGTCAGCGTGCTCGGCCTGATCTCGTGCACCCTGTGCGGCATCGCGTTCTCCGGCGTGGCCAAGACCGGCCGGGCCGGGCCCGCCGTGGTCACCCCGATCGCGCTGATCCTGCAGTTCACCTCGGGCGTGTTCTTCGAGTACAAGGACCTGCCGCACTGGATGCAGCAGTTCGCGGCGCTGTTCCCGCTCAAGTGGATGTGCCAGGGCCTGCGCAGCGTCTTCCTGCCGGAGTCCTTCGCCTCCCAGGAGGTGGCCGGCTCGTACGAGCTCGGCCGGGTGGCCCTGGTCCTCGCCGCCTGGTGCGTCGGCGGCCTGGTGCTGTGCCTGCTCGGCTTCCGCTGGACGACCAAGCGGGAGGGCTGATGGAGCGCCGCCGGGTGCTGGGCATCGCCGCGGGGGTGACCGTCGGCGCCGCGGCGCTCGGCGGCGCCGCGTACTGGTTCAGCCGCCCCGACGACCAGGAGACCGCCGCCCGGCTGATCCCCGACGTGCCGCTCGGCGACGAGCGGCTGGAGCAGCGCGAGTCCGCCGCGCGCGGGCGCACGGTGGACTTCTACACCGCCGTGCCCGACGGCCACGGCGACGGCCGCGGGCTGCCCGTCTGCCTGGTGCTGCACGGCGCCTCGGCCACCGCCGCGAACTTCCCCGGCTTCGGCTTCGGCCGCTTCCTCACCGACGCCGTACGCCGCGGCGTGCCGCCGTTCGTGCTGGCCGGGGCCACCGGCGGGCGGCTGCGCTGGGAGCCCTCCGGCGCCGACGACCCGCAGCGCATGGCGTACGAGGAGCTGCCGGCCTGGTGCGCCGAGCGGGGCTTCGACACCACCCGCATCGCGCTGTGGGGCTGGTCCATGGGCGGCTACGGCGTGCTGCGGCTGGCCCAGCACCAGCCGGGCCGGTTCCGGGCGGTGGCGGCGTTCTCCCCCGCGGTCAGCCGCGGCGACCGCGTCTTCGCCGGCGCGGCTGGGCTCGCCGGGACGCCGGTCGCCCTGTGGTGCGGCGCGCAGGACGACTTCTACGACGACGTGAAGGCGCTGGCCGGCACCATCCCCGGCGCGCGCACCGCGTACGCCGAGGGCGGCCACACCCGCACGTACTGGAACTCGGTCACCCCGGCCGCCTTCGACTTCCTCGGCCGCGCCCTCTCCACCCCGCGCCTTTAATAGACGTTGGCCTATCTGGATGACAAAATCATGATCGGAGTCATCCAGATGGTCCGCGACGACCGTGGTGCCGTTGCGGCCCTGTCCGGCGACTACCTGACCGCGGTCCTGGAAGGCGGCGAGGACGTGCTCAATGTC
>NZ_JBFAOU010000158.1:0-18933 GCF_040675365.1 Catellatospora sp. NPDC049609
GCCGGACAGCTTGGTGGACATGCTGGCCGCGTTGATCGCGACCACGTCGTACGGGTGGGCCGGGTCGAGCGACAGGATCGTCTCGACAAGTGGCGAGCATGCCGTTCAGCGCGGACTTCTCGGCGCTGTCCACAGTGAGGTTGTAGTAGTACTTCACCTGGATCCACGCGCGCGCGTAGGTGCAGCGGAACGACGACAGCGGCGGCTGCCACTCGGCCGGGTCCTTGTCACCCTTCGACTGGTTCACGTTGTCGGTGACCGCCCACAGCTCCGGCCCACCGAGGTCGTTGGCGTACGTCTGGCGCTTGGCCGTGGTCCATGCCCACGCGCCCGACGCCCAGGCCTCGGCCAGCGGCACCATGTGATCGATGTCGATGTCGGCGGCGGCGTACCAGGTCGCTCCGTCGTACGGGCTGTACCAGGAGCCGGCGGTCGGCGCGCAGCTGCTGTTGACCACGACGCCCGAGCCGTCGCGCTTGAGCACCTGCTCGCGGGTGTTGCAGGCGCCGGTGATCGTGATCCAGTGCGGGAACAGGTCCCGGTTGTACGTGGAGCCGTGCGACTCGGCCGCGACGGTGAGCGCGTTGAGCCGGCTGAGCGCGGTGCTGTACGAGGGGATGTTCGGGGGCGTGGCGCCGGCGGGGGCCGCGCCGAGGCTCAGGGACATCAGGACGGCGGCCGCCGCGGCGAGGGCGGCCTTGAGGACACGGGGCATCGAGGGTCTCCCGACTGTCCGCCACCGCGGCCGGGTGGGGGTCTCCGGCTGGGGTCACGGTGCGGACAGAAGGGACGATCGCAGATGGACGGCGGAAGTTACAGACTCCATCGGTACGGCCGCATGAAAATCTTGTGAAAATCTATGCCCTGCGGCGGCCGTGCCCCTACCCGTTCGTCAGGTCGTGGCACGGGGGACGAGGTGGAGGATCTCGTCGGCGGGGACGGGGGCGGCGGGTTCGCCGGACAGGTGGGCGATGGCGGCGCGGGCCAGGTGGCGGGCGGCAGCACCGGGCGCCACGGCGACGGTGGACAGCGGCGGGCAGCTGTAGGCCGACAGGGGTATGCCGTCGACGCCGATGACGGCGATCCGGCCGGGCACGTCCACGCCCAGCTCGCGCAGGCCGTGCAGGACCGCGAAGGCCACCTCGTCGTTGTACGCGCACACCGCGGTGACCCCCGGCGCGTCCGCCAGCAGCGCGCGCACGGCGGTGACCGCGCCGGCCGCGTCCTCGGGCACGGTGAACGGCACGGGCGCGGCGAGCATGCCCTCCGCGCAGGCCAGCCGGACACCCTCGTGGCGCGGGTCGGCGAACGGGGCGAGCCGCGGGTCGGCCGGCCGGGCGTACGCCAACCCGGTGTGCCCCCGCCCGATGAGGTGCTCGGCCTGCATCCGGCCCTGTCGCAGCGACAGCGCGGCCACGGCGAGCCCGTCGCCGTCCGTGCCCGCGGGCAGCACCGGCACGCCGAGCCGGCGCAGCCCGCTCGCGTCCGGCTCGGACAGCGGGAACAGGCTGACCACGGCGCGCACGGACAGCATCGCGGCCAGCCGCGGCAGCCGGGGCGCGGCCGGGACGTCGAAGTGCACGACGAGAGTGAGCCCCTGCGCGGCCAGCGAGCGGGTCACCGCGTCGACGAAGCGCGGCGTCAGCTCGCCGGACGGCACGTCGGGCATGGCCAGCAGCACGATGTCGCTGCGCCCGTTGGCCAGCGCCCGCCCGGCCAGCGACGGGGCGTACCCGAGCCGGGCCGCGGCGGCCAGCACCCGCTCGCGGGTCTGCGGCGCGATGCGCTCGCCGGGGGCGTCGTTGAGCACGTAGCTCACCGTGGCCCGGGACACCCCGGCCTCGCGCGCCACGTCGGCGCTGGTCGCGCGGCGGGTGCTCACCGCCGCCGGGCCAGCCCGCGCAGGCCGCGCAGCCGCCGGCCGTTGGCGAGGTCGAGCAGTGCCTGCTGGGTGGGCCGGGTGACCTTGCCGCGGCTCATCATCGTCAGCATGCGCAGCGGCATCTCGCCGAGCATGGCGTGGATGAGCTGCCCCATCGGGCTGTCCGGGTCCTTGACGAAGGCGCGGGCCTGGCGGCGGGCCACGGCCTGCAGCAGCCGGGCGGCCAGCGAGCTGCGCATGTCGTTCAGCGGGGTGTTGAGGGTGAACGCACCGCGCACGTCGGCGGTGTTGTCGGGCAGCAGGCGGCCGTACGCCGCGGCGAACGGCGCGCGGTCCCACTCCTGACCGGACGCGGGCACCGGGTACGCGGGCGCGGCCGGGCCGTCGCCGGTGACGTCGACGTGCGCCGTGGCGCGGATGTCGCGGGAGGACGCGCCGACCCGGATCTCGTACCGGCCGGGCGTGACCGCCCAGCGCGCGGCGGCGACGTCGTACCAGGCGAAGGCGCGGCGGTCGAGGCGGACGGTGACGGTGCGCGACTCCCCCGGCGTGAGGCGCACCTTGGCGAACCCCTTGAGCTCCTGCGCGGGCCGGGTCGCGGCGTTCGCGGTGTCGTGCACGTACACCTGCACGACCTCGCTGCCGGGACGGTCGCCGGTGTTGGTGACGGTGACGGCGACCTCGACCGGGTCGGCGCCCGAGACGGCGAGGCCGGAGTAGGCGAAGGTGGTGTAGCTCAGGCCGTGCCCGAACGGGAACAGCACGTCGGCGCCCGCGGTGTCGTACCAGCGGTAGCCGACGAACACGCTCTCCCGGTACTCGGCCTGCCGCGGCCCGGTGGCCAGCGCATGCACCGGGTTGTCGGCCCAGCGGTGCGGGAACGTCTCGGCCAGCCGCCCGCCCGGCTCGGCCAGCCCGCACAGCACGTCGGCGAGCGCGCCGCCGCCGGCCTGCCCGCCGAGGTACGCCTCGACGATCGCGGGCACCCGGCCGTGCCAGGGCAGCGCGACCGGCGCGCCGTTGGACAGCACCACGACGGTGTGCGGGTTGACCGCGGCGACTGCCTCGACCAGGGCGTCGTGGCTCGCGGGCAGGCGCAGGTGGGTGCGGTCCAGGCCCTCGGTCTCGTAGTTCTCGGTCAGCCCGACGAAGACCACCGCCACGTCGGCGCCGCGCGCGGTCTCGACCGCGTCGGCCAGCAGCGCCGCGTCGACCTCGGCGGAGTGGCGGGCGTAGCCGGGCGCGTACGCGACCTCGGCGTGCCCGGCCAGGCGGGTGTACGCGTCGTCGAGCCGGTGCGGGTTGATGTGCGAGCTGCCCGCGCCCTGGAACCGGGGCTCCTTCGCGAACGCGCCGACCACGGCGATACGCGCGCCGCCGGCCAGCGGCAGCAGCCCGCCGTCGTTCTTGAGCAGCACCGTGCCCTCGGCCGCGACCCGGCCGGCGAGCGCGTGGTGGGTGTCGCGGTCGTAGCCGTGGTCGCCGGTGCGGGCGGCGGCGGTGCGCTCGACCAGGGTGAGGACGCGGGCCGCCGTGCGGTCCAGCACCGCGGCGGGCAGCCGCCCGCTCTCGACGGCGTCGATGATCAGCTGGTCGTGGTGGCCGCCGAAGCCGGGCATCTCGATGTCGAGACCTGCCGCGAGGCCCGCGACGCGCTCGTTGACCGCGCCCCAGTCGGAGACCACGACGCCGTCGAAGCCCCACTCGTCGCGCAGCACCCGGGTCAGCAGCCACTCGTGCTCGGCGGCGTACACCCCGTTGACCCGGTTGTAGGCGCACATCACGGTCCATGGCGAGCCGCCCGTGTACGCGCCCTCGAACGCGGCGAGGTAGATCTCGCGCAGCGCCCGCTCGTCGACCAGCGCGTCGACGCTGAACCGGCGCTCCTCCTGGTTGTTGGCGGCGAAGTGCTTGAGCGAGGCGCCCACGCCCTGGCTCTGCACGCCCCGGATCCAGGCCGCGCCCATGCGCCCGGCCAGCAGCGGGTCCTCGCTGAAGTACTCGAAGTTGCGGCCGCACAGCGGGGTGCGCTTGATGTTGACGCCGGGGCCGAGCAGGACGCTGACGCCCTCGGCGCGGGCCTCGGCGCCCAGCGCCCGGCCGACCTGCTCGACCAGCTCGGGGTCCCAGGTGGACGCCATCACCACGGAGGTCGGGAAGCAGGTGGCGGGCACGCTCTCGCCGAGCTGCACCTCGCCGGTGCTGTGCTCCTTGCGCAGGCCGTGCGGGCCGTCGGCGACGAGGATCTCGGGGACGCCGAGGCGGGGCACGCCGTACAGGGACCAGAAGTCGCGGCCGGCGCACAGCGCGGCCTTCTCGGCGAGCGTCATCGCCGCCACCAGCTGCTCCACCTGTGCCGTGGCGGTGTCCATGGGCGCTCCTGTCGGATCCGGGTAGCGGAGATGATTACGCGCGTAACCTGCGCCGTCAAGGGCGGCGCATCCGCTGTCGGAGTCCGAACCCGTCGAGACCGCCTCCGCGGCTACGACGGCGTCCACGGGCCGGTCACGAAGGTTCCGTACGTCGTGAACGGATACGGGTTGGGCCGGCAGCCCGCAAGAGAGATCGTCTGGGTCTGCATCACCGGTGCCGCCTCGCCGGGCCCCGGGCAGAGCATGTGGTCGAAGCCCAGGAAGTGGCCCACCTCGTGGTTGACCAGCATGGTGCGGTACGCGGGCAGGTCGTCGCCGTAACCCTCGGCGCCGCGAAGCCACCGGCGCAGGTTGATCATGATGGTGGACCCGGCGCGGCAAGAGTAGATTCCCTCGGTCGCCAGGCCCGCCGCCCCGCAGGCGCCGTCCACCGTGTCCGGTGTCGCCAGTCGCAGCCGGACGTCATATTCATCGCCGCTGACCCGCTGGAACGACCAGGACGCGCGGTGCAGTCCCACCTGGGCGTCGGTCACCGGCGAGCCGGCGCTCATGATCCAGCCCTGGGGCCCGGCGAGGATGCCGTCCACTCCTTCCGCGAAGGCGGCCGGCGTCCAGGGCTGGTGGGCGCCCCAGACGATCCCCTCCTCCACCTCGGCCCGGTATCTGACGAGCGTCGCTCCGGATCCCACCGGTGCGGTCCCGCCGCCGGCTGCGGCGAAGGTCCCGGCTCCTCGCGTCGGAACTCCGTCGTCGCCCGACGCCGTCCGGTAACCGTCCGCGACGAGCCCCGGCCACTGCGTCACCAGCACGACGGCGGTGACCAGGACACGCGCGGGCAGCCTCATCGTCGCCACGCGGCGGAGGCGCCGGTGACACGACCTCCCTCCGATCGCATACCGCACTAGCATTGCGCCATACCGGGAATGAGATGCGGGTGTCCCGTGTCGACGAACGTGTCTGCCACGTAGCCGCCGGCGCTGATGCCGTTCCAGACGTTGCTCGAGCCGTAGGTGCCGTTCTCTGTCGTTCCGGTGGCCTGGCAGACGACCCATACCTGCGCGCCGTCACTGAGTTTCGCGACGATCGTGTAGTTGGTGCCCGGACCGGAACGAACATTCAGCTCACCGTCGGCGACCCTGACGATGCCGCTGACGGCATCGCCCACGCGAGGCCGGTCGTGCATCGGCGGCGGCACCACCGGCGCAGGCTCGCCGGGCGGTCCCGCAGGGCCGGGCGGCCCTGGTGCGCCCGGCGCCGGCTGCGCCGGAGCCTGGGGTGGCTGCGGTTGCTGCGGTTGCTGCGGATACTGCGGTTGCTGCGGTGGTTGTGGGTACTGTGGCTGCTGCGGCACCACGCATGCCGTGAGGCCGAGCAGCAGGATGAGGAGGGTAGCCAGTACGCCGAGGCAGCTGGTCGTCGGAGCGCGCTCGGGCGTGCCGACACCGTGGACTCGCGCATGGATACCGCCTGAAAGAGCGTTGAACATCGCCGCCCCCATGAGCTGGCGGGTATCTCGCTGATCTGCGAATGCGTGGCAGGGGCCGGGCCACAAATGCCGGGCTGTACACACCGGCCGCAACCGAAGCTGCTGTGTGGAACGTAGACGCCAGCGTCACCGTCGGCTTCTCTGCGGTGGTTACACCGTCTTTGGTGACGCTACTCTTCGTGATCTTCGACGGCAAGGTCCGGCCGACCCCCGCATCTTGGACGTCCGACTTCCGAAGTGGACGCCGACCGCATCGCGCCGACACCCGCCGCTGTCGACGGGACGATCAGCCACGATGCCTGGGCCTGGAGTGGCACGTCCGGGCGGCCCCACTGCGGCGATTCCCGGCCCTTCCGAATCGCCGTTCGCGCGCGACGCGTCGGAAGAAGTTGACATGTCGGAGATCTCCGACGTATCGTCGGGCCGGTGACCACTGACGTGTTCAGCGCCCTGGCCAACCCGGTGCGCCGGCAGTTGCTCGACTCGCTGCGGGACGGCCCGCGCGCGGTGAGCGACCTCGCCGGGCAGTTCGCGCTCAGCCGGCCGTCGATCTCGGAGCACCTGCAGGTGCTGCGCGGCGCCGGGCTGGTGCGCGAGGAGCCGCGCGGCCGCCACCGCTACTACCACCTGCAGCCGCAGCCGCTGGCCGAGGTCGGGCAGTGGCTGCATCCCTACGAACACTTCTGGCGTGAGCGGCTGCGGTCGCTGCGCGACATACTCGACGAGGAGTTCTCATGACCGAGCCTGGCGTCATCCACTGCGACCAGTTCCTGTCCCACCCCCCGGCGCGGGTCTGGCAGGCGCTGACCGACCCCGAGCTGCACGCCCGCTGGTGGGCGGCGGGCGACGTGCGGCCCGTCGTCGGGCACCGGTTCACCCTCGACATGGGCAGGTGGGGGCAGCAGCCGTGCGAGGTGCTCGCGGTCGAGCCGGAGCGGCTGCTGCGCTACAGCTTCGCGGAGGGCTCGCTCGACAGCACCCTGACCTGGCGGCTGGAGCCCGAGGGCACCGGCACCCGGCTGTTCCTCGAGCACAGCGGGCTCGACCTGGACTCGCCCATGGGCCGCAACGCGTTCGAGAACATGGGCCGCGGCTGGCCCGGCCTCCTGCGCCACCTGGACACCGTGCTGTCCGCCTGAGCCCCGCCCGATCCGGGCTCCGTCCCCGCCGTCGCGGCGGCGCGGACGGAGCCCGGATCGGGTTTCGCGGCGGTCAGGCCTCGCAGTTGGTGGCGGTCTCCACGTTGGCGCAGATGTCCACGCCGGGGCCCGCGTCGCCGGTGTCGGCCCCGTCGCCCGCGTTGACGATGTCGGTGTACGCGAGATCGCCGACGACGGTCAGCTTCTCGGCACCGGTCCGGGCGTCGCCGAACACGGTGTCGTCGCCGACGCCGCCGGTGAGGTTGTCCCGCCCGCCGCTGCCGCCGATGGTGCCCAGCGCGGTCACCGTCTCGAAGTTGCCGTACACGGTGTCGTTGTCCTCGCCGCCGGACACGGTGTTGCTGCCCGCGTCCACGCCCAGCGTGCCCTCCAGCTCGAAGGTGAGGGTCCTGGCGTCACCGTGCAGGGTGTCCAGGCCCGGCCCGCCGAACACGCCGTCGTTGGCGAACACGACGCAGGGCGCGATCGCCGTGACGACCGCGTCGATCGCGTCGCCGTAGACCGTGTCGTTGCCCTCGCCGCCGTAGATGCTGTCGTTCCACCCGGTGCCGCCGGTGACCGCGGGGAACTCGACCGCGCCGAAGTCGCCGACCACGAGGTCGTCGCCGGGCCCGCCGAACACGGTGTCGCTGCCGCCGGCCGCGGCCGCGTCGAGCGCGGCGGACTCGCCGTACACGGTGTCGTTGCCCTCGCCCGCGCAGATGACGTCGTTGCCGCCCAGCCCGCTGATGGTGTCGTCACCGCCCAGCGCCAGGATCACGTCGTCGCCCGGCGTGCCGACGATGACGTCGGCCTCGGCGGTGCCCAGGTGTGTCACGGGCTTCTCGTTGCACATCGGCGCGGCGTGCGCGGGGGCCTGCACGGCGGCGATGCTCAGGGCCGTGAGCGCCACGGCGAGGGCGGTGCGTGCGATACGCATGGACTCTGCCTCCAGGTAGTGGGATCGGACGTACGCCCTGGCGCAGGCTCGGACACCACCCTCCAACGGCGGCACGCTCGGCCGGGGCGATCCGGATCAGATGCTATTGCCCCATTTTTCGGATACGCGTAGACCACGCCGACAGGTTTGAGCTGCGGTTTCTCCCGACCGCCGGCAGACGGCCGCGCCGGTCGTCAGGCCGGCCGGGTGAGACCCGCCGCGCGGTCGACCACACGCCGCTGCCGGTCGTCGAGCAGCCCGGCCGTCCGCGCGGCCGCGTCGCGGTAGAGGTCGAGCGCGGCGCGGCACGTCTGCTCCGGCGAGCCGCCGCGCAGGCCGAGCGCGGTGTCCTGCGCCTCGCGCCAGGCGTCGCCCGCGGCCGCCGCGACCAGGTCCCATACCTCGTTCTCGCTGGCGTAGAGCAGCCGCAGGCGCACCGCGAGGATCATGGGCAGGCGCAGCACCAGCAGATCGCGCTGCACCGCCGCCATCCGCGGCCGGCCGGTCCGCAGCGCGCCGGCGAGCTTGTGCACCTCCTCCGCCAAGCCGGTGACCTGCTCGGCGACCCACCGGTCGGCCGCGTCCGCCACCTGTTCCCAGCTCCAGGCCAGCGCCTCGGCGCGCAGCGCGGCGGCGGCGCCGTCGACGTCGCGGACGATCACGCCGTCGCGCCAGGCCGGCACCTCGGCCACCGCCGACTCCGGGTCCGCGAACCGATCCCGCTGCCGCTCCGGCGTACGCCAGGACAGCGCGACCAGCCGGTCGCCGGCCACCTCCAGCAGGTAGTCCGGGCCCTCCCCGAGGACCAGGAGGTCCACGTCGGACTCGGCCGTCGCCGTGCCGCGGGCGTGGCTGCCGACCAGCACCACCGGCTCGCCGCCGGTCAGCTCCGCGGCGGCCCGGCGGCAGAATTCCACGATGTCCGGCATCCCGGCCTCCGGTCCCGCTCGATCGACATGTTCCGACCTGGGATGATGCCCCACATGACCGCCCCTGTCACACCGCCTGCCGTCACCGTGGCACCCGTCGACGCCGCCAACTGGCGCGCCGTCGCCGCCCTCACCGTCAGCGAGCCGCAGCGCGCCTGGGTCGCCGACCCGGCGTACTACCTGGCGTTGTGCCACTACGGCACGGCGGGCTGGCAGCCGCTCGCCGTCACCGGCCCGGACGGCGCGGTCGTCGGCTTCCTGATGTGGACGGTCGACCCCGCCGACGGCGCGGCCTGGCTCGGCGGGATCATCATCGACGCCGCGCACCAGGGCCGGGGGCTGGGCAAGGCGGCGGTGCGCGCCGCGCTCGACCTGCTGTCCGCGCGGCACGGGCACACCAGCTTCGCGCTGTCGTACGAGCCGGACAACGTCGCGGCCCGGCGCTGCTACGCCGCGCTCGGCTTCACCGAGACCGGCGAGACCGAGGACACCGAGGTCGTCGCCCGCCTGCGACCGGCCGCCTGAGCGAGACCCCGACCCGCCCAAGATCTCGACGATCTTGCGCGAACTGTTGGCCTTCTGTCCCTTTTGGGCGTGTCATACCCACAGTCCGCGCAAGATCGCCACAGCGTCGGTGGGGTGGGGTGGGGTGGGGTCAGCGGAGGTAGGGGTCGAGGAGTTTGCGGGCGCCCAGGGCGAGGAGTTCTTCGGCGGCTTGGCGGCCGAGGGCGGGGGCCGCGGTGCGGTCGCCGGCGACGACGGTGTGCAGGGTGCGGTCGCCTTCGGGGGCGTAGACGGCGGCGTGCAGGGTGACCCTGTCGCGGTCGAGGGTGGCGTGGCCGCTGACGGCGCTGTTGCAGGTCGCGCCGAAGCGGCGGAGCAGGGCGCGCTCGGCCAGGCCGGCGTCGCGGCTGTCGGGGTCGTCCAGGGCCGTGACGAGGGTCGCGGGGGCGCCGTGGGTGCGGGTGGTGACGACGACGGTGCCCGCGCCGACGGCGGGCGCCATGACCTCGGCGGGCAGGATCTCGGTGAGGCGGTGGGCCTGGCCGATGCGGTGCAGGCCGCAGGCGGCCACGACGATGGCGTCGACGTCGCCTGCGTCCATGCGCGCGATGCGGCTGTCGACGTTGCCGCGGATGGGCTTGACACGCAGGTCGGGGCGTGCCCGCAGGAGCTGGGCCTGGCGGCGTACGGCGCTGGTGCCGACCACCGCGTCGCGGCCCAGCTCGGCCAGGCGCAGGCCGTCGCGGCTGAGCAGCGCGTCGCGGGCGTCGTCGCGCGGCAGGTACGCGGCGATGTGGACGCCCTCGGGCAGCTCGACGTCGCCGGGGATGTCCTTGAGGCAGTGCACCGCGAGGTCGATGTCGCCGACCTGCAGCAGCGCGTCGATCTCGCTGGTGAAGGCGCCTTTGCCGCCGGCCGTGGCGAGGCTGCCGGTCCACCGGTCGCCATGGGTCGAGACGGGCACCAGCAGCACGGTCACGCCGGGGTGGGCGGCCTCCAGTCCACGGGCGACAAGGCGGGCCTGGGCCAGCGCCATGGTGCTGCCCCGGGTGCCGAGGCGGAGGGTCGTCGTCACCTGAGGAACCCTAAGGCCATGGTGTGTGAACAGGTCGTGAAGCCGTCCAGGCGTGTCGCACCGAAGGTTTCCTTCAGGTAACGGCCGAGTATTGACGCGCTTCGCCGCGCGTGGTCTTATCTGCGAACCGTTCTCACATTCCTTTTCGGAGGGGATCCTCAGTGTCCAGACTCCGCCGCTCGGCCCTGGCCGCCGCGGCCGCCCTCACCCTCGGTTCGGGCGCCCTCGCCGTCGCCTCCGCCCCCGCGACCGCCGCCCTGCCCACGGCGGCCATCGCGATCGGCGACAGCTTCATCAGCGGTGAGGGCGCCGGCGCCTACACCACGGTCGTCGACGTCAACGGCGTCGCCCAGGGCTTCCCCGGCTGGTCCGGGGCGAACGCCAACGCCTACTTCTGCCACCGCTCCGCCAACGCCTCGCTGCAGGTCGCGGCCCTGTCCGGCATCAACGCGCGGTTCAACCTGGCCTGCTCCGGCGGCCAGCCGCACGACATCGCCAACGCCTCCCACACCCGCACCAGCGGCCGCCAGGTCGCCGCCCAGCTCGACCAGCTGCGCGCCGTCGCACAGACCCACGACATCGACCTGGTCCTGGTCGGCCTCGGCTCCAACAACAGCTCGTTCACCTTCGGCGACGTGGCGACGCTGTGCGCCAACCGGTTCATCGCCGACGCGTGGACCGGCTGGTGGGAGTTCTGGGCCTACCTCAACGGCCCGGTGCCGCAGGAGCCGTGCACCGACGCCGACCTGGCCAGCGCGGCCGAGGTCGCCGCCGCCACCACGGAGACCACCAACGCGCTGCGCCAGCTCATCACCACGCTGAACCAGGTGGACGCCGACGGCCAGCACCGCATCGTGTTCCAGGACTACACCAACCCGCTGCCGCCGGACCTGTACAGCTCGTTCCACACCCAGGACAGCCGCGACGACACCCGCGACAAGTTCCGCGAGCTGGGCGCCGAGCGGTACGCGGGCGGCTGCCCGATCCACCGCGCGAGCCTCGCCCCCGGCCACCGCTTCTCGGCCAACCTCGGCGCGGTGGTGCGCAACTCCCACGCCAACCTGACCGCCGAGTTCCCCGGCCAGGACCTGGTCTACCTCAACGTGCAGCGGGCCTTCGACGGCGCCCGGCTGTGCGAGAACGCCAACAGCCCGACCGGCGCGCTGGCCACCCCGGTGCGCATCATGGACGGCCCGAGCGGCACGTTCATCCAGAGCCTGTCCGGCTACGACAAGATCGCGATCCAGCGGTTCGCGAACACCTGCGTGACGTACTTCCAGACCTGCCAGGAGTCGTGGCACCCGAACGCGGCCGGCCACGCCGTCCTCGGCCAGTGCCTGTCCGCCGCCGCGACCACCGCCAACCGCACCATCTCCTGCATCCGCAACGCCAACGGCGCCATCACCTTCCAGTAAGAAGAAAGGAAGGGCACCTTCTTAACGGAAAACGTTGTGGAAGGTGCCCTTCCTAACCGCTGAGGGCGGTGCGCAGGTCCCGCACGACGGCGAGCGCGTCGGCCGCGTCGCCGGTCTCCTCCCACATCTCGCGCCACTCTGAGTCCTCACCGGCGACCCGGTCCAGGGCGCGCACCGCCAGCGCCGCCACGTCGTCGGGGATCACCACGCTGCCGCCGTCGAGCAGGAAGTCCGGCGCGTACGGCGACGTCAGCGGCTCCGCCCCCGGCCGCTGCGACAGCACCACCGCGGCCGCCGCGACGGCCCGCACACCCGCACGGTCGTCGAGGAACCCGACCGCGTCGGCCGCGCCCGCCAGCGCGCTCCGGATCATCGCCAGCCGCTCGCCCGGCGCGGCGTCGTCGAGGGCGCCGCACCAGTCGGCGGCGCTGTCGTTGTCGAACGGACCCGTGTCCCAAGTGCCCACCGATGCCTCCTGCGCTAGGGCGTGCCGGGACGATAACGGGCGCATGCGACACCGCTCCCCGGCGGCTCCGTAGGCTGCCGGTATGTCCGTCGACGAGCGCCACCCCAGCGGCCCGGCCGTACGCGCCCCGGCCCGGCGCGGGGCGCGGCGGGTGCCGCTGTTCCTGTTCCTGCCCGCCGGGCTGGCGCTGGCCTTCCTGGTGCTGCCGCTGCTCGGGCTGCTGGTGCGCGCACCGTGGCGCACGCTGCTGGAGCATCTGGCCGAACCCGCGATCCTGGCGGCGCTGCGGCTGTCGCTGCTCACCGCTACCCTCGCCACCGCGGTGTGCCTGGTGCTCGGCGTGCCGCTGGCGTGGCTGCTGGCCCGGGTCGAGTTCCGCGGCCGCCGCCTGGTACGGGCGCTGGTCACCGTCCCGCTGGTGCTGCCGCCGGTGGTCGGCGGCGTGGCGCTGCTGCTGCTGTTCGGCCGGCGCGGGCTGATCGGCTCGTGGCTCGACGAGACGTTCGGGGTGACCCTGCCGTTCACCACCGCCGGGGTGGTCGTCGCCGAGGCGTTCGTGGCGATGCCGTTCCTGGTCATCGCGGTGGAAGGAGCGCTGCGCGGCGCGGACACCCGCTTCGAGGAGGCCGCGGCGACGCTGGGCGCGGGCCGGTGGACCACGTTCCGCCGGGTCACCCTGCCGCTGGTCGCGCCCGGCATCGCGGCGGGCGCGGTGCTGTGCTGGGCCCGCGCGCTCGGCGAGTTCGGCGCGACGATCACGTTCGCCGGCAACTTCCCCGGCCGCACCCAGACCATGCCGCTCGCCGTCTACCTGGCCCTGGAGACCGACCTGGACGCGGCGATCGTGCTGAGCCTGGTCCTGCTCGTGGTGTCGGTGACGATCCTGGCGGCCCTGCGCGACAAATGGATCAGCAGCCCGTGACCGGCGGCCCGGCACGCGTCAGGGCAGCGACGTGCGCTTCGCGTCGGGCCAGTCGGCGACCGGCTTGCTGAGCGGGTCGGTGTCCGCCCGGGGCCACCCGGGCTCGGCGGCCTCAGCGCGCGGACCGTTGACCGCGCGAGACGCCGCCGGATCCGGGCAGCCGGGCGCGTCGCCGCCCGCGCGCCGCCGACGGGACCGCCCGGCCAGCGCCAGCACGACCGCGACCAGGACCAGCCCGGCGGCCGCGGACAGCACCGCGGCCCACAGCGGCATCGCCCGCGTCAGGACCACCAGCGCCGTGACGACCAGCACCGGCGCCGCCCACAGCAGCAGGATGCCGCCCGTGTTCAGCGATCCGCCGGGCGCCGGGGCGCCGGGACGGCGGTCCCCCGCCTGGGCCAGCGCGGACTCGGTGCGGGCGAGGCTGGTCAGCTGCTCCCCGGCCTGCTCGGCAGGCGGCCGGTGGGGTGTATCGGACATCGTCGGGCCACCTCCTCCCTGACTTCACAGTGCCCTGTTCCCAGTGTGCCGAACCATGTCCGGCGTCGAACCGTTCCGGCCGTCACCCATAGGTGTGAGATCGTCACCCGCAGGTGTGAGTCCGGCCGGCCGGCCGTCACCCGCCGCGGCATGATCGGCGCGCGCACACCGTACTAGGCTGACCCTATGCAGATCACGGCGCGGGAGCTGGTGTTCGACGTCCAGGCGGGCGGGCCGCAGGACGGGCCCCCGGCCCTGCTGCTGCACGGGTTCCCGCAGCACGCCGGGGAGTGGGAGCTGGTCGCCTCCCGCCTGCACGACGCGGGCGTGCGCACCTACGCCCCCGACCAGCGCGGCTACTCCCCCGGCGCCCGCCCGGCCGACGTGTCCGCGTACGCGATGTCCGAGTGCGTCGCCGACGCGGTGGCGCTGCTCGACGCCCTGGGCGTCGACCGGGCGCACGTGGTCGGGCACGACTGGGGCGCCGTGGTGGCCTGGCACCTGGCCGCCGAGCACCCCGACCGGGTGCGCACGCTGACCGCGATCTCGGTGCCGCACCCGGCGGCGTACGGCAGGGCGCTGGCCACCGACCCCGACCAGCAGCGCCGCTCCGCCTACATCGGACTGTTCCAGCAGGAGGGCAAGGCCGAGGACCTGCTACTGGAGCAGGACGGGCAGCGGCTGCGCGAGATCTTCACCGGCATCCCGGCCGAACGCGTCGAGCGCTTCGTCACCCCGATGCTGGACCGCGCCCGGCTCACCGGCGGCCTGAACTGGTACCGCGCGCTGGGCCGCCGCCCCATAGCGGCCGGACCGGTGCCCGTGCCGACCACGTTCCTGTGGAGTGACCAGGACCTGGCCGTCGGCGCCGTCGCGGCGCAGGGCTGCGCCCAGCACGTCACCGGCGACTACCGGTTCGTCACCGTGGCGGGCGCGAGCCACTGGATCCCCGACGAGGCCCCGGACGAGGTGGCCCGCGAGATCCTCGCCCGCATGGCGACGGCCTGAGGAGGCGGGCGATGTTCGTGAAGATCTGCGGCCTGTCCACCCCGGACACGGTCGCCACCGCCGTCGACGCCGGCGCCGACGCGCTCGGCTTCCTGCTGACCCGCAGCCCGCGCCAGGTCACGCCGGAGACGGCACGGCGGCTGGCCGCCGACGTCCCGCAGCACGTGCTGACCGTCGGCGTCGTCTACGGCGTCGACATCGCGCAGGTCCGCGAGCTGGTCCAGGCGGCGGGCGTACGCGCCGTGCAGCTGCACGGCGACTACACCCGCGACGACTTCGCCGCCGTGGCCGACCTCGGCCTGACGGTGCTCCGCGCCGTCAGCTACCAGGCCCCCGACCTGCACGTCGGCGCGTACGGCGACGACATCCTGCTCGTCGACGCGACCGAGCCCGGCTCGGGCGGCGCGTGGGACTACGCGATGCTGCGCGGCCGCGGCCTCGGCGACCGCTGGCTGCTCGCGGGCGGGCTCGCCGTGGACACCGTCGCCGAGGCGGTCCGGCTGTCCGGCGCGGGCGGCGTCGACGTGTCCAGCGGCGTCGAATCCTCCCGCGGCGTCAAGGACCCGGCCCTGATCAGGGACTTCATCGCCGCCGCGCGGCAGGCCCGGCAGGACTGACCGGCTCCTGGGGCGGACGACCCCCCGGCGTCGCCCGCTGAGCCGCACTCACCTGGCGGGCGCGTCACCCGCTGAGCCGCGCTCATCCGGCTGACGCGGCGGCACAGTTCGCGCAGCACCCGGCCAGGTCGTCGGCGTTGCGCACCCCCTGGACGACCCCGCCGCGGTGCGGTGAGGAGGTTGTCCGCCTCGGCCACGATGGTCGGTGCCGGGATCCGCCGCGCACCCCCGTGCGACGGCGGCGGTCCCCGGCATGGGCGGACGCGCCGATGGGTACGCCGTCATCGCAGGACACGGGGATGGGGTGAGTCGGGTGGAACTCGACCCGGAGGAGCAGCGCCGGCTGTCGGAGCTGGAGGCGCGCACCAGCGCCGAGGACCCGTGGTTCGCGCTCGGGCTGCGTGCCGGAGAGCCCCTCCCACCCGCCGAGTACCGGCGCGAACGCAGTGGGCTGCGCATCGGCCTGTCCCTGGTCGCGAGCGCGATCGCGGTCGGCCTGTTCCTGGCCGGAGTGCCCTGCGGCGGCTTCGCCGCCGCGCTCGGCGCGGTGCTGGCCCTGGTCACCGCAGGCGACCGCCTGTCTGGCCCGCCCACACCACCACCGCCGCCGCAGCGGCCGACCTCCCGACCGTGAGCCGACGTCCACCAGTCACCGCGCCCGCAGCGGGCGGCAGCGCGCCCCCGCCGCATCCGCCGGGGCTGTCCGGTGAGCGCGGTCGCGGCTTCCACCGGCCGGGACCGGTCACGTATGGTTGATCCTTCCACCACTGCACCCGCCCGCCGCCGAGGTCTCGATGCTGAGAAGCCCGACGCTGCCGGGGGCCGAGCCCGCACCCGAGGACGCCCCGCGGCAGAACCTCGGCGCACTCCTGCGGCAGGTGCACCTGCACGGGCCGCTGTCGCGGGCGGTGCTCGCCGAGCGGATGAACCTCAACCGCAGCACCATCATGGCGCTGACCACGAAGCTCGGCGCCGCCGGTCTGGTACGCGAGCAGCAGCCCACCGGCGCGGGACGCTCCGGCCGCCCCTCACTGGTCGTCACGCCCGCCGCCGAACGCGCGTACGTGCTCGCCTTCGACGTCGCCGTGGACCGGCTGGTCGCCGCGCGCGTCAGCCTAGGCGGCCGGATCGTCGACCGCCGCGTCGCCGCCCGCTCCCGCCGCGGACCCGACCTGGACACCGTCGTCGACGTGCTGGCCCGCTTCGGCCGTGAGCTGCACCGCGACGCCCCGCCGGGCGCGGTCTGCGTGGGCGTCGGCGCGTCGTACTGCGGGATGATCCGCCCCGGCGACGGCATGGTCCGCTACGGGCCGTACCTGGGCTGGGTCGACCAGGCCTTCGGCGCCGAGCTCGGCGAGCGGCTCGGACTCGGCCTGCCCGTCGCGGTCGGCAACGAGGCCCACCTCGGCGCGCTCGCCGAGCACCTGCGCGGCGCGGGCTCCGGCGTCGACAACCTGATCTACCTGCACGGCGACGTCGGCGTGGGCGGCGGCATCATCGTCGGCGGCGAGGTGCTCGACGGCGAAGCCGGGTACGGCTGCGAGGTCGGGCACATGCTGGTCAACCCGCACGGCGGCCGGCCGTGCTCGTGCGGCGCGCGCGGCTGCCTCGAGGCGGAGGTCGGCGAGCGGGCGCTGCTGGACGCCGCGGGCCGCCCCGCCGACCTGATCGGACGCGACGCCGTACGTGAGGTGGTCCGGGCCGCCGGGCGGGGCGAGCCCGCCGCCCGCGAGGCGGTGGCCGGGATCGGCGACTGGCTCGGCATCGGCGTCGCCAACCTGATCAACCTGTTCAACCCCGGCATGCTCGTCTTCGGCGGCATCATGCGAGACGTGTACCTCGGCGCGCAGGCGCAGGTCCGCGCGCGTATCGCCGGGCACGTGCTGCCGGTGTCGCGGGAGCGGGTGCGGCTGTCGGTCGCGGCGCTCGGCGACGACACGACGCTGCTCGGCGCGGCCGAGCTGGCCTTCACGGACCTGCTGGCCAACCCCCTCGGCGTGATGTCCCGCGTAGGGACGTGACGCCGCCCGGCCCGGCCACGACGCGCTTTGGGCCAGCCCGCGGCGCGCTGCGAGCCAGCCCGAGGCGCGGTATACGTCAGCCAGCGGCGCGGTACGCGCGGCCGGCGGCCGTCGGGGTGGTGCCGCGGTAGAGCGCCGTGCCCTGGTGGCCCTCGGTCGGCCAGGGCAGTGCGAACCAGGCGTAACGCTCCACGTAGGACAAAGCTTCCATCATCTTCGTGGAGCCGGTGACGAAGGCGGCCTGCTGGGCGTCGCTCGGGTACACCGCGCCGCCGCTGCCCCACTTGATCAGCGCATACTCGGTGACCCAGATCGGCATCCGGTAACGCTGGTAGACGGCCTGGAGGTAGTTCTTCAGGTGGCCGACGGCCGCGGTGGAGAAGTCCGAGCCGTACCAGTGCAGCGTGATGAAGTCGACCCGGTACCCGCGCGCCTTCGCGCCGCTGAGGAAGCGGTCCAGCCAGCCGCCCGCCCGGTCCGCGCCGACGGCGACCGCCGGGCTGCCCAGGCGCATGCCGGTCGCCTGCAGCCGCGGCCACAGCTCCAGCGCCCGCTCCACGCTCATGTTCGCCTGGCTGCCGAAGTCGGGCTCGTTGAAGCCGAGCAGCACGTTGCCGTTGCGCTTCGCGCGGGCGAGCTCGGCGTCGGTCACCGACTTCTCGCCCCAGATCATCGGTACGAAGTCCGCGCTGGTGCCCGCGCCCGAGGTGGGGCCGGCGGACCAGTTGTAGTACCAGCTCGCGCGTACGTCCTTCAGCGCGGTCGCCAGCCCGCTCGCCGACCAGACGGTGGCGCCCTTCTTCGCCGACGCCTTCGCCGCGCCGCCGGCGGGCGCCCTGGTCGCGCTGGCCCGCACCGACGGCGAGCCGCTCGCGCTCGGGACCGGGCTCACCGACGGCCACGCGGACACGGCGGCGTCCGGGGTGCCGGCGGGCACCGCCCCGCTCTCGGTAACCGCTACCGGCTGCCCCGCGGCCGTGGCGGGAGCGTCGTCCACCAGCCGCACGACCGCGTACGAGCCTCCGATCAGGACCGCGACGGCCAGCGGGATCGCGAGCCACCACAGCCTGCGCCGGTCGCGTCGTGCGTGCCTGCCCGGTTGCCGCTGCGAGGTCTGGTCCACGACCGGACACCCTAGCCGCTGCGCATGAACGCGCTCTCCCAGTCCCGCCAGCCGGACCTGCCACACACTCCGTAAGCCGTCCTAGGCGGCTGGGTGGGAACTGATCGCGAGCCCGTGCCGAAAGCCGCAGTCACACCCCAGCTTTCGGCACCAACCCGCGATCGTCCCCAGCCGCCGACGACGATGATCGCCGGCTGGGGTCAGGAAGGTATGGTCGGACCCCAAGTCTTGACCCGAAGCAGCGATCACCGCCGGGCCGCCCAGGCAGATCGCTGATCCGTGCCAGAAAGTGCAGCCGCACCACAGGTTTCGACACGGACCCGCGATCTTCCCCAGCCGCCCCCGGCGATGATCGCCGGTTCAGGTCAGAAAGTGCAGTCAGACGCCGGATTCTGACCTGAACTGGCGATCATGCCCCGGCCCGGCGCGGCGCGGCGTGGCCCGGCGCGGCGTGGCCCGGCGCGGCGCGGCGTGGCCCGGCGCGGCGTGGCCCGGCGCGGCGTGGCCCGGCGCGGCGTGGCCCGGCGCGGCGTGGCCCGGCGCGGCGTGGCCCG
>NZ_JBFAOU010000159.1:0-18676 GCF_040675365.1 Catellatospora sp. NPDC049609
CGGTGGATCCAGCCGGACTCGAACCGGCCACCTCCGCTTTGCAAGAGCGGCGCTCTACCAGATGAGCTATGAACCCGAAGGGCTGCGGGCCCCCGCCCGGTCTCGACCTCGGTCCGCGTCCGGCTCGTTCGTTGCGCCCGCGCCGGCCGGCCCTCCCTCACCTTGGTCCCGGTCGCGGCGGTGCGCCCGGCGCGGGCTTCGACCCCGCCGGGCGCATCCGGCCGCGCCCCGGCAGGCTGGGGTTCGTCGGGCAGGTCGGCGCCATCGGCGCCACCGGGCAGCAGGGCGCCGAAGCCGGTGTACGACACGGCCTTGGTCACCGTCCCCGTCCGCACCTGCGCCGCGACGTCCTCGTCGGCCAGCGCCGCGGCGAGCGTCTGCTCGACCTCGGCGCGCGGCAGCTTCGCGGGGCTCGACCCCGGCTGGGCGTCCAGGGCGAGGCGCTCGGCCTCGTCGGCGAGCGCCGACAGCAGCTCGCGGCGGCGTACCGTCAGCGCCCGCAGCTCGTCGCCGCGCAGGGCCCGCTGCGCGATCCGCAGCGAGTCGGCCAGCTCAGCCAGCTCCGCGACGCGCGCGGGCGCGCGGTGGGCCAGCAGGTTCACCATCCACGCCGCCACGGTCGGCCGGCGCAGCTTCCGGACGGCCGTCGCCTGGGCGGCGTGCCCGGCCGCCTTCGCGGCGGCGGCCGCCGCGTCGCGGGCCGCCGTGAACTGCTCGGGCAGCGCCGTGTACAGCTCACGCACGGTCTCCTCCGGCAGCTCGCCCACCTTGTCATGATATGGGCGATCAGGCAGCGTCGAGGTAGCCCTGCGCCTGGAGCGTGAACAGCTCCGCGTAGCGGCCGCCCGCCGCCATCAGCTCGGCGTGCCGCCCCGACTCGGTCAGGCGGCCCTCGTGCAGCACGAAGATGACGTCGGCGTGGCGCACGTTGGCGAGCCGGTGGGTGATCAGGATCGTGGTCCGGTGTCCCTGCCGGTCGCGGATGGCCTGGAACAGGGCGTCCTCGGCGCGCGGGTCGAGCGCGGAGGACGGCTCGTCCATGATGAGCAGGTCGGCCTCGCGCAGGAAGCCCCGCGCCGCGCTGATGCGCTGCCACTGCCCGCCGGACAGGTCCTGCCCGTCGGCGAAGGTCCGGTCGAGCAGCGTGTCGTACCCGAACGGCAACTGCATGATCATGTCGTGGGCCACCGCCCGGCGGGCCGCCTCCTCCACGCGCTCCTGGTCGGCCGGGGTGTCCGCGTCGCCGAGCCGGATGTTCACCCCCGCGCTGAACGGCCACTTCCAGTAGTCCTGCGACACCACCGCGATCCGGGCGCGCAGCCGCGCCGCGTCCAGCTCCGGCAGCGGCACCCCGTTCCAGCTCACGCTGCCCGACGAGGGGCTGCGCAGGGCCGCGATCACCGCGGCGAGGGTGGTCTTGCCCGAGCCGTTCTCCCCCACGAACGCGACCGTCTGCCCGGCGCGGACGGTCATGCTCACCCCGTCCAGGGCGGGCCGGTCGCGGTCGGGATAGGTCAGCCGGACCTCGTCGACCCGCAGCTCGCGCAGCTCGGCGACGGCGGCGCGGCCGTCGCCCGCGGGCATGTGCGCCCGCGCCCGCTCCATGAACCCGGTGTAGTCGTCGAAGTGCCGGCCCTCCGTGTAGAGCGTGTCGACCTGGAAGGTCACCGTCGCCAGCGAGTGCCGCGCCGCCTGCAGCGCGATCACCGCGGTCGCCGCGGCCGCCAGCGGGATCGCCCCGTCCAGCAGCAGCCAGCCGAGCAGCGCGTACACGGCGCCGGCCGCGAGGCCGCCGGTCACCGCGCCGAGCGCGTTGGTGGTGGTGACCCGGCGCGCCAGGTCCAGCTGGATGCGGGTCTCGGTCTCCATCACCGTGTCGAACTGGCCCAGCAGGAACCCGCGCAGCCCGTACGCGCGCAGCTCAGCGGCGGTCAGCCGGTCGGCCATCAGCCGGTTCAGGATCCACATCCGGCGCCGGCGCACCGAGCCCGCCACGTACGTCTGGTACTCCAGGTGCCCGGCGCGCAGCGCGGCCCAGGCGTTGGGCAGGGTCGCCAGCAGCATCGCGCCGAGCAGCAGCGGGTGCACCACCACCAGCGCGACCGCGACCGACAGCACCCCGATCGCCCCGGCGGCCAGCGCCATCATCGCGTTGACCAGGCCGATCACCGAGTCCATGCCGCGCCCGGCGCGCTCCATGTCGTCGGCGAACGCGTCCTCGTCGAACGCGTCCAGCCGCACCGCCGTCGTCGCCTCGTACAGCCGCCGCTGCACCGCCCGGTCCACCCGCGGGGTCAGGCCGTTGAGGGCGTACCCGGTGGCGATGCCCATGCCCGCGCGGACCGCCGCCGCGCCCGCGAGCAGCAGCAGCGCGGGCAGCGCCGCGCCGACCCGGTCGGGCGTCGGCCCGGCCGTGAACAGGCCCACCAGCACCTGCTGGGTCGCCAGCAGGCCCGCGGTCGACATGGCCCCGGCGACCAGCGTGCAGGTCAGCACGATCGCGGTGCGGGTGCGGTCGGCCTGCCACGCGATCCGGAACGCGGTGCCCACCAGCCGCGGCAGTGCCTGCGCCACCGCGCGCAGCCCGGCCTCGGCGCGGGCGCGCACGCCCTCCTCCCACCACATCACCCGCAGCTCGGGCAGCACGGACGCGGCACGGGCGGGGTCCGTCGCGGTGATCGGGGCGGCTGTTCCGGCGGCTTCGGACGACGCGGACACGGGCGGCTCCCTCCCCGGCGCCGACCCCCGCGGGCGGCGTACCGCGAGCGTATCCGCCATCCACGTTGATCACTTTCTCATTCATCCGATCCCCACGGACGGGTCGCCGCACCGGGCCGGGCGGGCGGCCTTCCTGACGCCATGCCCACCTGAAGGCGCCCTTATTGACGCGCGAGACGACCGACGCCCGCCTAGGCTCCGCCCACATGACCTATGCACAGCTGGTCGGCGACGCGCTGCACACGCCCTTCGAGGGCTGGGACTTCGGCGTCTTCCGTGGACGGTACACACAGGGCTCGCCGTCGTGGGACTACCGCGAGCTGGTGCGCGAGCGGCTGCGCGCCGCCGGCTCGCTGCTGGACCTGGGCACCGGCGGCGGCGAGCTGCTGGCCTCGCTGGCGCCGCTGCCGCCGGTCACCGCCGCCACCGAGGCCTACCCGCCCAACGTCGGCGTGGCGCGGCGGCGGCTCGCCCCGCTCGGCGTGACCGTGCACGACACCTCCGGCGACCCCGCCCGGCTGCCGCTGCCCGACGCGAGCTTCGATCTCGTGCTGAGCAGGCACGAGGCGTATGTCCCGGCCGAGGTGCACCGCGTGCTGCGGCCCGGCGGCACGTTCGTCACGCAGCAGGTCGGCGGCCGCGACCTCGAACAGCTCAACGCCGCGCTCGGCGGCCCGCCGCACGCCTATCGGGACTGGGACCTCGACACCGCCGTGCGCGGCGTCGAGCAGGCCGGGTTGATCGTCCTCGACGCGCACGAGGAGCTGGTCCCGGCCGCCCTGCACGACATCGGCGCGGTGGTGCTGCTGCTGCGGATCACCCCGTGGCAGATCCCGGGCTTCGACGTCGACGGCTACGGACCGCGCCTGCGCGACCTGCACACCCGCCTGTCGGCGGGCACCCCGCTGCCCGTCACCTGCCACCGCTTCCTGGTGACCGCCCGGCGCGGCTGACGTCGCTCCGGACGCCTGCGGGGCAGCCGCGCGCACCGATGTCGACGGGCCTCGCGGGGCTGTAACAAGATCGCTGTTCGGTGTCGGAAAGCGTGGTGCGCCCGCACCTTCCGACATCGAACAGCGATCTTCATCGCGCACGGCTCCAGCGACGGCGGTCGCTACCCACTTCCGTCGATGTGTGGTAAAAACCTTCCAACTTTCTCCCACCGGAGCAAGAAAACCTTCAGGGAGTCCGGATGAGCAGGATCCTTGCGCGGATGGCGGGACTCACCGCCGCGGCGACCCTCGCGATCGCCGCCGCGCCCGCCGCCGCGGCCACCACCGCCGACGCCACCCGCACCGTCACCTACCAGGGCTACCGGGTCTCCGTGCCCGCCGACTGGGCCGTCGTCAGCCTCGACGCCGACCCCTCCGCCTGCGTCCGCTTCGACACGCCCACCGTCTACACCGGGCGCATCGGCGACCAGTCCGCCTGCCCGGCCGGCCTGCGCGGCCGCACCGCCGGGCTGATCATCGAACCGTTCAGCGCGGCCAACGCCGAGCGTGCCGCCGCGGCCACCCCCGCCGCCGGCGCGAGGGCCGCCGTCCCGGCCGGCGCCGACACGGTCGCCGTCGCGGTACGCGGCGCGGGCGTGCTGGTCACCGCAGTGCACACGCCGCAGACCGAGGCCGCCGTCCGCCGGGTGCTCGGCTCGGCCGCGCTCACCCGCGACGCGGTGCCCGCCGCGCCGCACCCGCTCGCGGCGGCCGCCGTCACCCCGCTGGCCGCGACCGGGCCGCAGCCCGGCACCTACACCGGCAAGGGCTTCGACACCTGCACGGCACCGGCCCAGTCGGCGATGAACGCCTGGCGCAACAGCTCGCCGTACCGCGCGGTCGGCATCTACATCAGCGGCGCGAGCCGTTCCTGCGCCCAGCCGAACCTGACCGCGAGCTGGGTGACCAACCAGACCGCCAACGGCTGGCGGCTCATCCCGATCGAGCTGGGCTACCAGGCGCCGTGCGGCACGCGTACGCCGTAGATGTCCGCTAACACGACCACCGCCCGCTCGCAGGGCGTCACCGCCGCCAACAGCGCGGTCAGCGCCGCGCAGGCGCTGGGCATCGGCGCGGGCAGCACCATCTACAACGACATCGAGCACTACCCGACCACGGCGTCGTGCCGCGCGGCGGTGCTGTCGTTCCTGTCCGGCTGGACCGAGCAGCTGCACGCCCGCGGCTACCTGTCCGGGATGTACTCCAGCGGCTCGTCCGGCATCCGGGACGTCTGCGCCGAGCACGACAACCCCGCGTACACCAGGATCGACCAGCTGTGGATCGCCTGGTGGAACGGCGTGGCCGACACCGACGCGGGCAGCTACTGCGCCGACGCGTACTGGGCGAACCACCAGCGGCTGCACCAGTACGCCGGGGACGTGAACGAGACCTGGGGCGGGGTCACCATGCACATCGACCGCAACTACCTCGACGTCTCCACCGTGCAGACCCCGCCGTCGGAGGAGTGGACGGTCACGGTCGACAACGCCACCTCGGGCCGGTTCACGGCGAGCGCCAACTGGGGCAGCTCGACCTTCTCCGCGCAGCGCTTCGGCGCGGACTACCGCTTCGCCAACCCGGTGTCGTCCAGCGACGTCGCCTGGTTCAAGGCGAACATCCCGGCGACCGACACCTACGAGGTCTCGGTCTGGTATCCGGCCGACCCCGGCTACAACAACATGACGCCGTTCATCGTGGCCGCCGCCGGCGGCAACCAGTCGGTGCAGGTCAACCAGCGCGTCAACGGCGGGCAGTGGGTGTCGCTGGGCGTGTTCACGCTGGCCGCCGGGGACGGCGACAAGGTCGGCGTGAGCCGGTGGACCAGCGGCACCGGCTACGTCATCGCCGACGCGGTCCGCATCACCCGCCTCTGACAGTCCGGTCGCGACGCCGCCGCCACGATCGCGCCGACGCGACCGCACGGTCGCGAGCAGGGCCCCGTGCACGCTGCCGGAACAGCGTGCGCGGGGCCTTGCTCATGGTCGACGGAGCTAGCCGCAGGCGGCCAGCGGGTCGTCGGCGCCGAGGGCGCGGCGGTGGTCGATCAGGTCCTGCACCGAGATCATGGGCAGGTCGTACCGCTCGCTCAGGGCTACCAGGTCGTCCAGCCGGGCCATGCTCCAGTCCGGCTTGACCACCTCGCAGATGGCGGTCGCCCCGGACAGGCCCGTCAGCAGCGACAGGTCCACCCCGGCCTCGGTGTGGCCGTCGCGGGCCAGCACGCCGCCGCGCGCCGCGCGGATCGGGAAGACGTGCCCGGGCCGGGCCAGGTCCGCGGGGCGGGTGGTCGGCGCGGCCAGCGACCGGATGGTCAGCGACCGGTCGTGCACCGAGATGCCGGTCGTACAGCCCTCGATCAGGTCGACCGAGACGGTGAAGGCCGTGTCGTGCAGGCCCGTGTTCGGCTCGACCATCTGGTCGAGCTCCAGCCGTGCGGTGAGCTCGGGCGACAGCGCGACGCAGACGACGCCGCAGGTGTGGTCGAGCAGGAACCGCATGGCCCGCTTGTCCACGTGCTCCGCGGCGATCATGAGGTCGCCCTCGTTCTCGCGGGACTCGCTGTCGAAGACGACCACGAATCCGCCCCGGCGGAACGTGTCGAGCGCGCGCTCGACCGCCTGGGACGTGTCCGTGGCGCTGATGGTTGCCTGTGCCATGTTCGCTCCTTGGCGTCAGGGCAGGAGGGCTTCCTGCCGCGGGCCGAAGAGGCATGACGTGCGCAGCCGGCGCGCACGGCGCACCGGCTGATCCGTCAACGCGACCGCGCGGGGGGCGACACCGGATCGCCTCCGCGCGGGCGCGCCTGCAGATCCGGGTAGCAGGCACCGGCACGCGTGCCGAGGGCACGCGCGACCGGGCGCCTGCCGCGTACTACCTCTCATCCGGACTGTGACCGTCGGCTCCGGAGTTCCACCGGATCGGCCCTGACTCAGCGAGGCAGGGTTCGCGGGCTGTGACCGCCGGTTCGGAGTTCCACCGACCCCGGAGTACGCAAGGTGCCAACTTTCGTGCGCCTGACATTGCCGCAACCTGATCGCCGGTTCAACGACGAGTGCAACAGATCACAGCGTGTCGTCCCGGCGGTCGCCGGGTGTGCTCGGACGGGCCCGCAGGTGCGCGCGCTCACCCTGCCGGCCGAACAGGCTGAGGAACTCGACCGGCTCGCCGTCGGCCCCGCCGAACCAGTGCGGCACCCGGGTGTCGAACTCGGCCGCCTCGCCCGGCGCCAGCACCAGGTCGTGCTCGCCGAGGACGACCCGCAGGCGGCCGTTGAGCACGTAGAGCCACTCGTAACCCTCGTGGGTCTTGGGCTCCGGCTCCCGGCGGCCCTTCCCGGCGGGAATGACTATCTTGTATGCCTGGATGCCGCCCGCCCGCCGCGTCAGCGGCAGCATGGTCATCCCGTGATGGGAGAAGGGGCGCAGGTGCACGCGCGGGTCGCCGGTCGGCGGGGCGTCCACGAGCTCGTCGAGCGTGACCCCGTGCGCGCGGGCCAGCGGCAGCAGCAGCTCCAGGGTCGGCCGCCGGCTGCCCGACTCCAGGCGGGACAGCGTGCTCACCGAGATCCCGGTGGTCGCCGACAGCTCCGCCAGGGTGGTCTCGCGCTGCTGGCGCAGGGCGCGCAGCCGGGCGCCGACCCCGCCGAGCGTCTGATCGAGTTCGTCGTCGGCCATGCCGCCAGTTTGCCATAACGGCAACGAAGCTTGCCACCTTGCGCACCTGGTCGGCATGGTTGCCGTGGAGGTGGTCACGGTGACCGAGCAGCTGACAGACGGATACGACGTGGTGGTGGTCGGGGGCGGCGCCGCCGGGTTGAGCGGGGCCCTGATGCTGGCGCGGGCACGCCGGTCGGTGGTGGTGATCGACGCCGGCGCGCCGCGCAACGCACCGGCCGACGGCGTGCACGGGCTGCTCGCCCGCGACGGCATGCCGCCCGCCGAGCTGCTGGAACGCGGCCGGGCCGAGGTCCGGCAGTACGGCGGCCGGGTGGTGACCGGCACCGTCGACACGGTCACCCGCGCCGGCGACGGATTCGCCGTCACCCTGGGCGACGGGCGGCCGGTCCGCGCCCGGCGGCTGCTGGTCGCCACCGGGCTGGTCGACGAGCTGCCCGACCTGCCCGGACTGCGCGAGCGCTGGGGCCGCGACGTGGTGCACTGCCCCTACTGCCACGGCTGGGAGGTGCGCGACCGGGCGATCGGCGTGCTGGCCACCGGCCCGATGTCGGTGCACCAGGCGCTGCTGTTCCGGCAGTGGAGCGACGACGTGACGTACCTGGCGCACACCCAGCCGCCGCCCACCGACGAGCAGGCCGAGCAGCTCGCCGCCCGCGGCGTGCGCGTGGTGCGCGGCGAGGTCGCGTCCGTGGCGATCACCGGGGACCGGGTGGCCGGGGTACGGCTCGCCGACGGCACCCTGGTCGCGCGCGAGGTGCTGGCCGTGGCGACCCGGATGACGGCACGGGCGGGCTTCCTGGCCGGGCTCGGACTGCTGCCCGTGGCGCACCCGTCGGGCATGGGCGAGCACCTCCCCGCCGATCCGACCGGCCGCACCGAGGTGCCCGGGGTATGGGTCGCGGGCAACGCCACCGATCTGTCCGCCCAGGTCGGCACCGCCGCGGCGGCGGGCGCCACGGCGGCCGCGATGATCAACGCCGACCTGGTCGCCGAGGAGACCCGCCTGGCGGTGGCCGCGCACCGGGAGCCGTTCTCGGCCACGTCCGAGGCCGCGGTGTGCGAGCTGGTCACCGGTGACCGCCGCCACGGCCTCTGAGCGGCCGGCACGCGGCCGGCGCGGTCAGGGCGTCAGATGTCCGACGTCGTTGTGCACCGCCAGCAGCCAGGTGGCGTAGCCATGCCGGTCGGTCTCGTGCCGCCACCGCGTCACCGCCGTGTGGTCGGCGACGACACCGACCGGCCGCCCCGCCGGCGGCCCCGGACACACCATCGCGAGCTGCGCCGTCTCGACCGTCTCGCGATGGCCGACGACGAGGATCCGCCGGTTCGGATGGCGCTCGATGATCGAACGCAGCGTCACGGCCGACCGGGCGAGATAGCCGTTCCAGGTCTCAGCTCCGGCGGCGGGCACCCGGTCCGGGTGGTGGCGGGCCGAGCCCGCCAGCCCAGCGCGGGCCTCGGCCCAGGGCAGGCCGTCGGCGGTGCCGTGGTCCGGGTTGCGCAGGCCCGCCTCGGTGATCGGGGGCAGCCCGAGCCGCGCCGCGATCGGCGCGGCGGTCTCCGCCGCCCGGCGGCGCGGACTCATGTAGAGCACGTCGTACGGGCGCTCGCCGTGCTCGCGAGCCAGGCGCTCCGCGACCCGGTCCGCCTGCCGTCGGCCGAGCTCGGTCAGCCCGGTGCAGCCGAGGTCGCCGCCGGCCACGCCGGTGACGTTGCAGACGGCCTCACCGTGCCGGACGAGGACGAGTTCACCGTGGACGGTCATGCGCGCTTCCTCCGCTGCCGGGTGCCGGGACGGACTCGATCACAGCGGACCCGCGCCCGCGGGAGGGGCATCGGCTCCGGCTTCCGGACAAATCCGGACAGCGGACCACCACCGACGGCAGGTAAGCGGATGCGTCGCTGGCAGGTCAGCGGGTGCGCCGATCTCCCGCTGGTTGGAGTGCCGACCGCAGGTCAGCGTGGTATGCCGACGGTAGGCCGGAGAGGTGCGCCGACAGCAGGTCCGCGTGGTGGACGGCAGGTCGGCGAGGTGCGCCGACAGCAGGTCCCCGTGGTGGACGGCAGGTCGGCGAGGTGCGCCGACAGTAGGTCAGCGAGGACGTCTGCGGGAAGTCAGCGGGGTGTGCCGACGCCGATGATGCGCCAGCCGAGGTCGGGGAAGCCGGCGCTGCGGGCGGTGCGGTCGGAGGCGATGTTCGCCGGGTCGTGCAGGTAGATCGGCACCGTGCCGGACGCCACGATCCAGCGTGCCGCCTGGGCGACCAGCGCCGTGGCCAGGCCCTTGCCGCGGTGCGCCTCCTCGGTGCCGACCGAGATCTCCAGGCCCGCGCTGTTGTGCCGCTTGATGCCCACGCCTGCGGCGTACCGCCCGTCCTCGTCGAACGCGATCAGCACGTCGCCGCCGAACGGATGCAGCCACGGGGGCACGCGCGGATCCAGGGCGGGCACCCACTCCCCCGCGTCCGGCAGGTCGGCCGGCTCCATGGTCCAGCGGAACACCCCGGAGAACACCGGTGCGCCGGGGCGGCCCAGCAGGTTGGGCAGCTTCGCGGGCACCTCGTCCCAGCCGTGCACCTCGGCGCGTACCGCGTCGGCGAGCGCCGGTGGCACCGACAGCACCCCGCCGCGGGGCGTCGCCACCCCGACCACGTCGCGCACCGTGCCGTCCCAGCCGGGGCGGGTGCGCTCCGGGCTGCCGACGACGGTCAGGCCCTCCCCGTCGGGCCAGGCGCCCAGGTATGCGACCAGGAAGTCGGCGAGGCGTCGGTCGGTGCAGATCTCACGGCTGTCCATCGCTCCGAAGGATACGTCGCCGGACCTCCAGTCATCCGACGCCGCCACGCCGCCGACCGTACACAAGGACCGGCGCTGCAGGATCGCCGCCGCCCGTCGCGCGAAGATCGCGGATTCGGGTCAGAACCTGCACTCCGGCCTCAGCTTTTGACCTGAAACAGCGATCATGGCCCGGCCCGGCCCTACCCCGGCGGCGGGTCGGCGGCGGGTCGGCGGCGGGTCGGCGGGTCAGCGGCGGGATCAGGCCTGGTCGGCGGTGAAGCGGTAGCGGTGGCCGGGTTCGGTGGGGAACGAGACCTGGTCGAAGTCGCGGCGGCCGGACACCAGCGCGCCCGTGGTGAGGTCGGTGACATCCGGGGACTGCACGAGCGTGCTGCGTACGGTGATCATGTCGCCGCGTCCGGCGGTGAGCACCAGCTCGGTGGCCCGACCGTCGCGCCAGGTGAGGTCGACGAGGACGTCGCCGCGGGCACGCAAGCCGGTCACCGCGCCGTCCGGCCACGCCGCGGGCAGTGCGGGCAGCACGTCGAGGAAGCCGAACCGGTGGCTCTGCAGCAGCATCTCCGCGATGCCCGCGACGGCGCCGAAGTTGCCGTCGATCTGGAACGGCGGATGGTCGCAGAAAAGGTTCGGCAGCGTGCTGTGCCGCAGCTGCTCGGTCAGCAGCCGGTGGGCGCGGTCGCCGTCGCCCAGCCGGGCCCAGAAGCTGATCTTCCAAGCCTTGCTCCATCCCGTGCCGCCGTCACCACGCGCCGCCAGCGACACCCGCGCCGCGTCGACCAGCCCGACGTCGGCGCCGTACTCCCCGATCCGGCCGATGCGCCGCCCCGGGTGCAGGGCGAACAGGTGCGACACGTGCCGGTGCGCGTCGGCCGGATCGTCCAGGTCGGCCTTCCACTCCTGCAACTGCCCCCAGGATCCGATCCGCAGTCCCGGGTCGAGCCGGGCCAGCGTGTCCGCCAGCCGCTCGCGCAGCTGCGCGTCGACGTCCAGCTCCCGCGCCGCCTCCAGCGTGTTCGTCAGCAGGTCGCCGATGATCTGCTGCGACATCGCCGCGCCGGCCACGTGCTCGCCGTGCTCGGGCGAGAAGCTCGGCGAGGCGACCAGCGTGCCGTCGGACGGGTCGGTGTGCAGGTTGGCCAGCCAGAACTCGGCCGCCTCCCGCATGACCGGATACGCCCGGTCGCGCAGGAAGGCGCGGTCCAGACCGAACAGGTAGTGCTCGTAGAGATGCTGGGCCAGCCACGCCGCGCCCTCGGGGAACCAGAACGCCGTCGGCCAGTCGTGCACGCCGGTGAAGCCGAACGGCGTGGTCTCGTTGTGCACCACCCACCCGGCGCTGCCGAACATGGTGCGCGCGGTGACCCGGCCCGGCGGGCGCAGCGCGTCGATGAAGTCGAACAGCGGCAGTGCCGTCTCGGCGAGGTTGGTGGTCTCGGCGAGCCAGTAGTTCATCTGCAGGTTGATGTTGACGTGGTAGTCGCCGCACCACGGCGGCGTGTTCGAGCTGTTCCAGACGCCCTGCAGGTTGGCCGGCAGCGAGCCGGGCCGCGACGAGGCGATCAGCAGGTAGCGGCCGTACCCGAACAGCAGCTCGGCCGGCCCCGGGCCGCCCCGGTCGAGCAGCACGTCGGTGGGCACGTCGCGCGGCACGCCGCCCAGGTCGAGGCGGCACCGGTCGAACAGCCGCCGGTGGTCGGCGATGTGCTCGGCCCGCAGGTCCGCGAAGTCCCGCACCGCGGCGGTGTCGACCGCGGCGGTGACCCGCGGTCCGGGGTCGTCGCCACGGTAGTGCGGGTACGTGTCGGCGTAGTCGGTGCCGGCGGCCAGCACGAACCGCACGCTGTCGGCGCCGGTGACGGTGATCCGGTCGCCGTCGCCGGTGACGGTGCCGCCGTCGGCGAGCAGCCGCAGCTGCGCCTCGTAGCGCAGGCCGTTGTCGGACAGCGCGCCGCGGACCGTGACGCGTCCGCCCTCGACGGTCACCGCCGCGCCCGCCTGCGCGGGCGCCACCCGCAGCGTCACCGAGACCCGGCCCGGCCGGTCCGCCGACAGCCGCCCGGCGATCACCCCGGCGGGATGGCTGGCGAAGTACTCCCTGGTGTACGTCGTGTCGCCGACCTCGTAGCGGACCCGCGCCAGCGCGTCGGCCAGGTCCAGTTCACGGCGGTAGCCGGTGGCCGTCCCGCCGTGGTGCGGTGCCAGGTGGACGTCGCCGAAGTTCTGGTACGCGCCGAAGCCGCGCCGCGGCTCGCCCAGCAGCGCCACCGCCTCGTCGTTGTCGAGCCGGCCGGCGGCGTCGACGCGGGCCCGTGCCCGCGCCAGCGCGTCCGGGCGCGGGGCGGCCCAGTCGCCGTGCCGGTAGTCCGCGGTGCCCGGCCCGCCGGTCCACAGCGTCTTCTCGTTGAACTGCAGCCGCTCGGCCGCGACGCCGCCGAACACCATCGCGCCCATGGCCCCGTTGCCGATCGGCAGCGCTTCGCGTTCCCAGTCCGTCGCCGGGGTGCCGTACCAGATCACGCGCACACGTTAGTGGCAGGCGCGGCTCGCCGCGGGGGCCGGTGTCGGGGGGCCGGTGTAGGTTGCGGAACGTGGAGGAGATGCTCGAAGCCCACCGGCGCGAACTGACCGCGTACTGCTACCGCATGCTCGGCTCGGCGTTCGAGGCCGAGGACGCCGTGCAGGAGACGCTGATCCGCGCCTGGAAGGGCTACGACAGCTTCGAGGGCCGTGCCGCGGTGCGCTCCTGGCTCTACCGCATCGCCACCAACGTCTGCCTGGACATGCTGGGCAGCGCGCAGCGGCGCGCCCGGCCCATGGATCTCGCCTCCGCCGGCACGCCCGCGCAGGTCACCTCAGCCCCGGTGCCGCTGGCCGAGTCGGTGTGGGTCGGCCCCGCGCCCGACGACCGGCTGCTGCCCGAGCACGCGGACCCGGCCGAGCTGACCGTCGCCCGGGAGAGCGTGCGCCTGGCGTTCGTCGCCGCGCTGCAGCACCTGCCGCCCAAGCAGCGCGCGGTGCTGGTGCTGCGCGAGGTGCTGGCCTGGAGCGCGGCGGAGACCGGCGAGCTGCTCGGCCTGTCCGTGGCCTCGGTCAACAGCGCCCTGCAGCGAGCCCGCGCCACCCTCACCGCGCTCGGCCCGGCCGCCGCCGACACCCTCGCCCCGACCGACGCCGAGCAGCTCGCCCTGCTCACCCGATATGTCGCCGCGTTCGAGAGCTACGATATGGACGCCCTGGCCAAGCTGCTGCACGAGGACGCGACGCTGTCCATGCCGCCGCTGGACCTGTGGTTCCGCGGCATCACCGACATCCGCGAGTGGATGCTCGGCATCGGCGGCGGCTGCCGCGGCTCGCGCCTGGTGCCGGTCGCCGGAGCCAACGGCCTGCCCGCCTTCGGGCAGTACCGGCCGACCGGCGACCCGGACCGCCACGAGCCGTGGGCGCTGATCGTGCTGGAGATCTCAGCCGGGCGGATCGCCGGGGTCAACAACTTCCTCGACACCGAGCGGCTGTTCCCCCTGTTCGGGCTGCCACCCGTGCTGCAGCGCGAGCAGACACCCGTCGGCTGAACCGTCCGGGTGCGACGGCAGCACCGCACGCAGGCCGGTCAGGTCCAGGATCAGCCGCAGCCGCGGGCCGACCCGCCACAGCCGCAGCGTGCCGCCGGCCCGGACGGTGTGCAGGCGCAGCCGGGCGAGCACGTCGAGCGCGACCAGGTCGGGGCGGTCCAGCGCGCTGACGTCGCACAGCACCACCAGCACGGCACCGTCCGGCACCGCGCGTGCGGCCCGGTCCACCCGCGCGCACAGCGCGGCGAGATCATCCTTGGCCACCACCGGGCCCAGGACCATCACCGCGTACGACTCCCGCCCGCGCTCGCCCACCGCAGCCTCCCTCACGGGCGCCCACCCGCGGTGCCCCTCACAGTGAAGACGGCGCGGGCGCCCCGGACTAATCGGCCCACCCGCGAGCTGCTCGACGGCGGCGAATCGTGCCTGCTCAGTCACCTCCCCGCCGAACCGTCGAGATTTTTCGCGAGGGACCGATGAGTTCCGGGCGGGACGCTCGTCTGACCGGGTGAGACCGACGCCGGGCCACCGGGGCACGGCGCGGGACACCTGACCGGAGGGGTCATCATGCGCAAGATCGTCGCGGGTATCTTCGTCTCCCTGGACGGCGTCGCCGAGGCGCCCCAGGACTGGCACTTCCCGTACTTCAACGACGAGATGGGCGAGGCCGTCGGCGCGCTCATGTCGGACGCCGAGACCACGCTGCTCGGCCGTACCACCTACGAGGGCTTCGCGGCGTACTGGCCGGACAGCGACGACGAGATGGCCGCCATGATGAACGCCCAGCCCAAGGTCGTCGTCTCCACCACGCTGGAGAACCCGACCTGGCAGAACACCACCGTCGTGCGCGACCTCGACGGGGTGCGCGCGCTCAAGGAGCGCGACGGCGGCACCATCGGCGTCACCGGCAGCCTGGTCCTGGTGCGCTCGCTGCTGCGGGCCGGCCTGCTGGACGAGCTGCACCTGATGATCCACCCGATCTGGGTCGGTCACGGCGAGCGCCTGTTCGACGAGGGCGAGACGGTCCCGCTGACCCTGCTCAAGTCCGAGACCTTCAAGACCGGCGTCCTGAACCTCACCTACACCCGCGCCGCCTCCTGACCGCGCGACGGCCGTGGCCCTTCCGGCCGGCATTGGCATTGACGCTGGCCTATCTGGATGAACTCGATCTCGAATTCGTCATCCAGATAGGCCAGCGTCGATTTCAGAAGAGCCCGACGCGGCAGGCGGTGTCGCGAGGGGACGCGGGGTCGGTGGCGCGGTCAGGGGGTGATGCGGGCGAGGGCGGCTATGTCGCGGTCGGCGTCGCCGTGGGCGACCCCGTCGGCGGCCGTGTCGCGAGCCGCCGCAGCCACCGGCAGCGGACGCCGTGCCCCGGCAAGGGCCAGATCGAGGTCCTTGGCAAGGGCACCGAGGGTGAACGGGGCGCCGTCGTAGTCGTCCGCGACGAGCCGGTCGCGGCTGCGCCCCGCGATGCGCTCGAACGCCCCCAGCGCGAGCGTGTCGAGCACCTGCTCACGTGGCAGGCCGAAGTCCTCGCCGAGGCGCACCGCGTCGCGCATGCCCGCCGCGACGACACCGAGGGCGAGGTTCGCGACGAGTTTCAGGGCGGTCGCCGTACCCACGTCTCCGGTGTGGCGCGGGCTGCCCCAGACCGCGAGCAGCGGACCGGCGGCGGCCACGTCCTCGGCCGGGCCACCGGCCAGGATGGTCAGCGAGCCGGACCGCACCGCGGGCACCGACCCCAGCACCGGCGCCTCGACATAGCGCAGGCCCGCGGCGCGTGCCCGGTCGGCGAAGGCCGCCGACTCCTCCGGGCCGATCGTGCTCAGGTTGACGATCAGCGTGCCGGCCGCGGCGCCGGCCAGCACACCGTCGGGACCGGACAGCACCTGCTCGCACGCGGCGCCGTCGAACAGCATCAGCACCACCACCGCGGCCGCCTCGGCCGCGGCGGCGGCCGTCGGGGCGACGGTCGCGCCCTGCTCGGCGAGCGCCGCCGCGGCCCGCGGGCCGCGATTCCACACGGTCACCGGGTATCCGGCGGTGAGCAGCGCCTGCGCCATGGCCGTGCCCATCCGGCCCAGCCCGCACACGGCCACGCGGTTCACGCCCGGTCCTCCGGGACGACCGCCCACGCCTCGATCTCCATCAGGAACTCGGGCGCGAACAGCGCCGACACCTGCACCGCGGTGCTGGCCGGCAGCTGGTCGGCGGCGATGGCCTCGTCCCGCGCGGCCCGTACGGCGGGCAGGTGCGCGATGTCGACCACGTAGTAGGTCAGCTTGATCACGTCCGCGAACGTCGCTCCGGCGGCGGCCAGGCAGCGGCGCAGGTTCTCGAACACCTGCCGGGCCTGCGCCGCCGGGTCGTCCGGCCCCACCAGCCGCCCCTGCTCGTCCAGCGCGACCTGCCCGGCGATCGCCACGAACCGCCCGGTGCCCCAGACGGTGTGGCTGTAGCCGGCGGCCGCGGCGATGCCTTCGGGTGCTCTGACGCGTACGACGTGCGACATCGTGTCTCCTGTCTCGGGTATCCGAGATCATCCTGCGCGGTGCCCAGCCATCGCACCAGCGCATGATGACGATGCCGGTCATGCGTGTTACTCATGTCCGCAGCTAGCATGGCCGCCGTGGATCTCACCGCGCTGCGCTCGTTCCGTGAGGTGTGCCGGCAGGGCTCGATCAGCGCCGCGGCACTGGCCCTCGGCTACACCCAGTCCGCCGTGTCGCGGCAGATCGCCGTGCTGGAGGCGCAGTTGCGGAGCCCGCTGCTGCGCCGGCACGCGCGCGGCGTACGCCCCACGCCCGCCGGAGACGTCCTGCTCGGGCACGCCGCGGTGATCCTTTCCCGGGTGGAGCGGGCCGCCGAGGAGGTGGCCGCGGCGGGTGGGCGGCAGGCCGCGCGGCTGCGCGTCGGGGCGGTGCCGACGGTGACCGCCGACCTGATGCCGCGCGCGCTGACCGCGTACACCGCCGCCCATCCGGGGGCCCGGGTCACCTTCGCCGCCGGCGTCACGCCGCAGCTGCTGCCGCGCCTGATCGACGGGGAGCTCGACCTGGTCGTGGTCACCGACTACCCGCCCGGCCTGCCGCCGCACGACGGCGTACGCCTCGTCCACCTGCTCGACGACCCGCTGTTCGCGGCGCTGCCGAGCGGGCACCGGCTGGCCGGGCGCGACGTGATCGAGCTGTCCGAACTGGCCGATGAGACGTGGGTCGAGGACTACGCGGGCGCGGCCGCGATGCTGGTGAGCGCGTGCGGCCGGGCCGGGTTCACCCCGCGGGTCGACATCGAGTGCGGCGGCTGGCTGGGCAAGCAGGCCTTCGTCGCGGCCGGGTTCGGCGTCACGCTCGTGCCGGGGCTGCTGGTGCCCGCGCTGCGGCCGGACATCGCCGTACGCGAGCTGCGCGACCCGCCCATGCGCAACGTGTACGCGGCGCTGCGTACCGCCGACGCCGCGGGCACCCCGGCAGCCGCGTTCGCGCAGGCCCTGACGACCGCCGCGCACGGGTCCCACACCCGCTGAAGATCCCGGTACGGTCTACCCGCGACGCACACCGCGCCGCGCGACGGGAAGGCAGGCGCGGCGCCGGACGGCCACGCCGCCGTCGCGCCGCGGCCGTCCGGAAGGGAGCGGTGTCGTGGGCGTATGGGAGGTCAAGCCCGACGACGAGCGGCCGCGGTGGGAGTTCACGCCGTTCGACGGAGTCGGGCCGCTGCGGTTCGGGATGGACCGGCACGAGGTCGCCGCGGCGCTCGCCGAGCCCGCTCGCGCGAGCTGGGACTACCCCGCCGGCCACCGCTATGCCGAGGTGGAGTTCCGCGAGCTGGGCGTGACGGCATACTTCGACCGCTCGCGCCTGGCCTGCGTCGCGCTCGACGCCCGCCGCGGCCCGCAGGCCGAGCTGGACGGCATGCCGCTGGTGGGACAGCCCCCGTCGCGCGTGGAGCGGTGGCTCATCGAGTACACGACGATCCACGGCTTCGACCTGCGCTACCAGCCCGAGGGCGACCCCGGCGCGCCTGACCTCGGCCTGTGCATGCGCGCCCAGCGAGCCGGCGACGTCATGCTCACCCGGCCCCTGCTCATGACCGCCGAGTGGATCCGCGATCCCTGGACCCACGTCCCCGCCGCCGAGTGGCGCGTCGGCTGACGCCCCAAGATCGCGACGATCTTGCGCGAACTGTTAGGGATTTGCCCGGAACGGGCGTGTCGTACCCACAGTTCACGCAAGATCGCCGCGGCGGGGTGGGGGTCAGTGGGGGACCGGGGAGTCGACGGGGGTGAAGGTGTGGTGGGTGGGGTCGAGGAGGTGGATCTGGCTGGCGGCTATGTCGAAGTACATGCCGACCAGTTCGAGGCGGCCCTCGTGGACGCGGTCGGCTACGGGCGGGTAGGTCATCAGGTGGTCCAGTTGCTGGATGACGTTCTGCTGGCAGAGGCGGGTGAGGTGGTCGCCGGCCGCCGAGGTGCGGGGGTCGGTGCGGCGGAGGCTGGGCTGGGCGTGGCGGAGCCAGCGGCGTAGCTGGGGCATGGGCGTGGGGTGGGCGTCGGAGCTCAGGAGGGCGGCCAGGGCGCCGCAGCCGGAGTGGCCGCAGACGGTGATGGTGCGGACCTGCAGCACCTGGAGGGCGAAGTCGATGGCGGCGAAGACGCTGCCGTCGTGCTCGTCGCCGTGGCGGGGGACGAGGTTGCCGACGTTGCGGACGGTGAACAGGTCGCCGGGGCCGGTGGCGGTGATCAGGCTGGGCACGATGCGGGAGTCGGCGCAGGTGATGAAGAGCTGTGTGGGCTGCTGGCCGGTGCGGGCCAGTTCGGCGAGCAGGGGGCCGACGCGGCGGGCGCCGTGGCGGTGGAACAGCCGGGCGCCGCGGGCCAGCCGCTCGCGGGCGCCGGAGGGCACGGCGCGGTGCATGC
>NZ_JBFAOU010000160.1:0-18576 GCF_040675365.1 Catellatospora sp. NPDC049609
GGTCGAGCCCGGCCGCGGGCTCGTCCAGCAGCAGCAGCTCGGGGTCGGTCAACCGGCGTTCGCTGCGCGCGGCCGCCCTGCCCGACCGCTACGTGCGGCAGCACAGCGGCCTGGCCTCGCTGGCCGACGTCACCGCCGGCAGTGCCGGCGAGGTGCGGCAGGCGGCGACGTTCACGGTGGTGGCGGGCCTGGCCGACGCGAGCTGCTTCTCGTTCGCCGGTGCGGACGGGAACTACCTGCGCCATCGCGACTACCGGATCCGCCACGAGCGCCACGACGGCTCGCAGCTGTTCCGCGCCGACGCCACGTTCTGTATCCGGCAGGGTGGGCTGCCCGGCTCGATCTACCTGGAGTCCTACAACTACCGCGACCACTACGTACACCTGCGCGGCGACGAGCTGTGGATCGACCGGTGGCGCGACGGCGGCGAGTTCCGGCAGGAGTGCTCGTTCGCGGTCACCGCCGCCTGGAGCTGACCCGGCTACGTGGTCTGTGCAGCCCGTACGTAGCTGCGGGCGGTTGTTTGCGTAGGGGTACGCAGCGCTCTACGGATTGTCGCTGCAGGCGGGTTCGACGATCGTTATGGGCATGGGTGGACCACCCAGGCGCCGCCGGAGACTCCCCAGCGGCACGTGAGCCTGACTCCGTGCCGCTGGGTGGAATCGACCCCGTCGGGGGCGCCGCAACGGTTTGCGGTACCGGCCGGTCACCACCGGCCGCGGCCAAGCGCTCGCAGGAGCGGTGTGGCAGGGGGGTGCGCCGTTATCCAGAGCTGGCGGCGTACGACCCTGAGGCGGGGGAGTGACCGATCGTCGCTCCCTCGCCACCTGCACGACCAACAGGCTCGATCCACCGTCGCCCGGCCAGTGCCAGGGCCGGCGACGGGGCCTGGGGAGGAGGTGGCCTCCGGCGCCGGCGACGGCTCCGGAGGCCGCTCAGCGCCAGCGGGTCAGCCGGGCAGGTCCAGCTCCACCCCGGCCAGCTCGGCCCGCGAGTGGACGCCCAGCTTGTGCAGCGAGCGCGCCACGTGCTGCTCGACCGTGCGCGGCGACAGGAACAGCATCTGCGCGATCTCGCGGTTGGTGCGGCCCTGCGCGGCCAGCCGCGCCACCTCGCGCTCGCGCGGGGTCAGCCCACCGCCGTATCCGGGCCGCCCGCCGCGCGGCACGACACCGTGCTCGCGCAGCGTGTGCTGGCAGCGTGCGGCGTCCCAGCCCGCGCCGAGACCGGTGTAGACGTTGCCCGCCAGGGCCAGCGCGGCCAGCGCGTCCGCGTCGCCGGGCCGCTCGGCCAGCACGGCACGGGCCCGTCCCTCCTCCGCCTGGGCCGCCTCGTACGGGCGCGGCTGCGCGTCGAACCCCTTGGCGGCGGCGGCGAAGTGCGCCGCGGCCTCGGCGTGACGTCCCTCGGCGGCCAGCAGGTGGGCGCGGCACAGCTCCAGCGCCGCCTCGGCCAGCGGGGACTCCAGCCCGCGCATGCCCTCGGCGAACTCGTCGGCCGCCTGCTGCGCCTCGCCGGGCGCACCGGCCTGGGCGAGCACCTGCACGGCGTACGGCGCGAGCTCGGCGGCCCAGTTCCACACGCCCTTGGCGCGCACCCGGGCCAGCGCCTGCCGGGCCACGTCGGCCGCCGCCTCGTCGACCTGCCCCCGCGCGGTCAGCACCCGCAGGTACGCCCCGGCCGCGGCGGCGACCACGGGCACGGTGCTGGTGCGCGGGTCGGTCAGCCCGGCGGCCTGCAGCGACTGCTCGGCGGCGTCCCAGTCGCCGCGCGCCATCGCCAGCTGTCCGATGACCAGATGCCCCTCGACCTCGGTGGTCGGCCCGTCGGGCCCGGTGAACTCGGCGGCCCGGTCGGCCAGGCCCGGCCAGCGGCCCATGGCCCAGTCCAGCCGAAGCCGGGTGCAGCGCGCCGTGGTCTGGGTGACCGACGCGCCGACCTGCTCGGCGAGCTCGGTGGCCTGGCGCAGGAAGTCCTCGGCGGCGCGATGGCGGCCCAGCAGCATCGTCGCGTCGGCGAGGTTCTGCAGGCCCCGCGCGACCTGCTGGCGTACGGCGAGCGTGGTGGCGCCCGCGCCGGACAGCCGCTGCGCCGCCGTCCACGCGGCGCCGTCGCCGAGGTTCATCAGCAGCGTCGCCCGGTTGGCCAGCACCGCCATCTTGACGGCCGGATCGTCGCAGGCGGCGGCGGCCGCCTCGGCCCGTTCCAGCCAGCTCAGGTGCTCGGCGGAGGAGAAGCCGTGCAGCACCGGCCAGGACAGCACGGCCATCGCGCGGGCGGCCAGCGCGGGCCGCTCGTGCAGCTCCTCGACCGCCTGCTCCACCTCGCCCGCGCCCTCGACGTACTCCCCGGCCTGGTTCATCAGCACCAGGCCGAGCTTGAGCCGCAGCTCGCCGCGGGCGGCGACGGGCAGCCGGTCGTCGGCCAGGATGCGGCGCAGCAGCGCGACGGTCTGGTCGGTGCGCCGGCCGACCTCGGCGGTCTGCGCGAGCCGGATGGTGAGCCGGGTGCGCGTCGGGCGGGGCACGGTCTGGTCGGCCAGCACCTCCTCCAGCTGCGCGATGGCGGCCTCGTTGTCGCCCTCGGCGATGTAGCGCTCGGCGGCCGTCTCGGCGTAGCGCATCCAGGCCTTGTGCTGGCCGGAGCGGCGGTGGTGGTGGGCCAGCCGGGCCAGCGGCGCCCCGCCTCCGGCCTGGGCCAGCGCCAGCGCGGCGCGGGCGTGCAGCTCGCGCCGCCACGGGCCGGGCAGCGCCTCGTACACCGCGCGGGCGGCCAGCGGGACGCGGTAGCCGTAGCGGCCGTCGGCGGCCTCGGTGAGCACCGCCCCGGCCAGCCCCTCCAGCAGCGCGCGGCGGCCGTCGGCGACGTCCATCCCGGACACCTCGCACAGCTGCTCCTCGGAGGACGGCTCGTCGAGCACCGCCGCGGCCTCGGCGACCCGCCGGGCGTCGGGGGACAGGGCCGCGACGCGGGCGGTGGTCAGCTCGCGCAGCCGGGCCGGCGGGGCGAAGCGCCCGGCCCCGAACCCGTCGGCGTCGTCGCCGAGCACCCGCAGCTGGTCGAGCACGTCCTCGATGACGCGCGGCACGCCGCCGGTGGCCGCGGCCAGCCGGGCGGTGAACTCGGCGGGCGGCTCCTGGCGGCGGGTCTGCCGCACGAACAGCCGCACCTCGTCGGGCCGCAGCGGCTCCAGCGACAGCGACTCCGCGCGCAGGCTCGGCGCGTACGCCGCGGACACGCCCAGCGGCAGGCCGGGCACCGGCAGCTCCTCCGGCCGGTACGACAGCACCAGGCCGGCCTCGGGCAGCGGGGCGGCCAGCAGCAGCGACAGCAGGTCGCGCGACTCGGCGTCGATCCACTGCAGATCCTCGACGACCAGCGTCACCGGCCCGAGCGAGGCGAAAAGCGCCCGGATCGCCCGCAGCGTGCGATGGCGCTCCTCGGCGGGGTCGCCCGCCGGGGGCAGGGCGGGCGGCAGCCGGTCGGCGAACTCGGGCAGCAGCGGGCGCAGCGCGCCCAGCAGGGGATTGAGCTCGGCGGCGGGCGCCAGGTGCGGCCCGGCGGCCAGCAGCAGGCCGGTCACGGCGGCCAGCGGCAGCGGCGGGCGGATCGGCGGGCAGGCGGCCGCCAGCACCGGCCCGGCCGCGCGGCGTCGCCACTCGTCGATCAGGCGGGTCTTGCCACTGCCCGCCTCACCCGCCACGAGCAGCACGGAAGGCGGATGGGCCACGGCGGTGAGGAAGCGTTGCAGAGTCTTGTTGCGCCCGACGAACGATCGGTCTGTCTGCACGTCCGTATCTTCGCCGCCGCAGGGCATGCCCGCCAAGTCGTACCGCTGTCTGGAACGGAACATGCTCGTCACGGCGTGTCGGGCGGCGCCACGCCGCACCGGCCACGGGCGGTCGGGGCGGTGACCGCGGCGCGTCGCGGATAGTGTTGCGGCCGCAGCCGGATGAAGGGGGCGCGTGATGGGCCGGGTCATCGTCATCGGCGACGTGGGCGGCTTCCCGGACCAGCTCCGCGAGGCCCTGATCGCCGCCGGGGCGCGGCGCGGGGACCTGCGGCTGCCGCCGGACCTGACCGTGGTGCAGGTCGGCGACCTGGTCGACCGCGGGCCGGACAGCTCAGGCGTGCTGCGCATCGTGCGCGACCGCCTCGACGAGCAGCCGGAGCAGTGGATCCAGCTGCTGGGCAACCACGAGGCGCAGTACGTGCCCGGCGGCGACCGCTTCTATCCGGAGCGGCTGTCCCCGGCCGACGCCGCGCTGCTGCGCACCTGGTGGGACGACGGGCGGCTGCGCGTCGCGGCCGCCGTGCGCACCGCCGACGGCGACGACTACCTGCTCAGCCACGCCGGGCTGACCCCGGCCTGCTGGCGGGAGCTGGGCGGGCCGGACACCGCAGCGGCCGCGGCGCGGCTGCTGAACGAGCGCCCCGAGCCGATGCTGTGGCGCGGGTTCCACACCGGCACCGACGGCGAGTCCGGGCCGCTGTGGGCCGAGGCCGGCTCCGAGCTGTACGCGGGCTGGCTGGCCCACTTCGCCGAGGGCGGGTTCGTGCCGTTCGGCCAGGTCCACGGCCACTCCTCGATCGTCGGCTACCGCGACCGCACCTTCCGCTGCGCCGGCCGGGTGCGCCAGCGCGCCACGGTCGACTGGGACGCCCGGCACGTGCGGGTGCGCGCGGGCGGCCGCGTCCTGATCGGCGTGGACCCCAAGCACGGCCGCCAGGGCGCGGCGACCTGGCGTCCGCTCGCGCTGGACGGCGCGACCGTGCTGTCCGCCGCGCCCGAGCCGGTCCTCGCCTCCGTCGGCGCGTCCGGACCGGGCGAGACCGGGTCGGGGGCGCCCGGCGCGGCATCGCCCGCCCGCCGCGGGGCGGGCCACGATGCAGCGGGCCACGCCGCAACGGGTGCCGACGGTGCGCGGTCGCGCGGCGAGCGGGCCGGGCGCGCGTACGACATCGTGCTGTTCGGGGCGACCGGGTTCACCGGCGGGCTGACCGCCGAGTATCTCGCGGGGCACGCCCCGCCGGGTCTGCGCTGGGCGCTCGCCGGGCGCGACCGGGCCCGGCTGGCGGCGGTGCGCGACCGGCTGGCCGCGATCGACCCGGCCTGCGCGGACCTGTCGCTGCTGCACGCCGACTCCGGCGACGCGGCCTCGCTGCGGGCGCTGGCCGAAGCCGCCCGCGTCGTGATCAGCACCGTGGGCCCGTACGTGCTGCACGGCGAGCCGCTGGTCGCGGCCTGTGCGGGCGCGGGCACGGACTATGTGGACCTGACCGGCGAGCCGGAGTTCGTCGACCTGATGTACGTCCGGCACCACGCCGAGGCGGTGCGCACCGGGGCCCGCCTGGTGCACGCCTGCGGCTTCGACTCGGTGCCGCACGACCTGGGCGTGTACCTCACGGTCGGGCAGCTCCCGCCGGACGTGCCGATCACCGTGCACGGCTTTGTGCGCGCGGGCGGCGCGGTCTCCGGCGGCACGCTGGCCTCGGCGCTGCTGGCGTTCTCGCGGCGGCGCGAGACGGCGTGGGCGGGCCGCGAGCGGCGGATGGCCGAGCCGCGCCCGGACGGCAGGCGGATCCGCACGCCGCTGGGCCGGTTGCGGCGCTCCGCCGACGCGGGCGGCTGGGCGGTGCCGCTGCCCACCGTCGATCCGCAGATCGTCGGCAGGTCGGCGGCGGCACTCGACCGGTACGGCCCGGACTTCACCTACACCCACAGCGCCGGGGTGAAGCGGCTCCCGGTCGCGCTGGCCGGGTTGGCCGGTGCGGCGGTGGTGTTCGTGCTGGCCCAGCTCGGCCCGGTGCGGCGGTGGCTGATGCGCCGGCTGCCCGGCGGGCAGGGGCCGAGCGAGCAGCGGCGGGCGCGGAGCTGGTTCCGGGCCCGGTTCGTGGGGGAGGGCGGCGGGCGCCGGGTGGTGACCGAGGTGTCCGGCGGGGATCCGGGTTACGGCGAGACGGCGAAGATGCTGGCGGAGTCGGCGCTGTGCCTGGCGCTGGACCGGTTGCCGGAGACCGCCGGGCAGGTGACCACCGCGGTGGCGATGGGCGACGCGCTCGTCGCGCGCCTGGTCGCGGCCGGTCTGCGGTGCGAGACCACGGAGCAGCATCGGTGAGACGGCGCGCCGGGCGCCGGCGGGGTGCACGTCGGCCCGGCTGGTGAATCGGTTCAGTCGAATCTTCACCAAGCGGGTAGGCGTACGCGGCAGATGCGCCTTAACCGGTTGCGCGCATCGGTGCATCAACCTATGCTGATGCCGACGCTTGTAGGGAGCCGTCGGGCTGCGTCATTCCGTTCCTCGTGTCCGTCCCCCGTTCCGGCCAGGCCGACGGGGCCCGCTCCCTTCCGAGGTGAACATGAAACGCAAGATCGCGCTGGCGGCTGCGTCCGTGCTGGCACTCGCCGCGTCCATCGTGGCCTTCAGCCAGCCCGCCCAGGCCGCCACCGGCATCCGCGTCAGCAACGGCAAGCTCGTCGAGGCCAACGGCACGGCGCTCAAGCTGCGCGGCATCAACCACCCGCACGCCTGGTACGCCACCCAGACCAGCTCGTTCGCCAACATCAAGGCGGCCGGGGCGAACTCGGTCCGGGTCGTGCTGTCGGGTGGCCGGTGGACCACGAACACCGCCGCCGACGTCGCCAATGTCATCTCGCTGTGCAAGACCAACAAGCTGATCTGCGTGCTGGAGAACCACGACACCACCGGCTTCGGCGAGCAGAGCGGCGCGGTCAGCCTCGACGCGGCGGTGAACTACTGGATCAGCATCCAGTCCGCGCTGACCGGCCAGGAGAACTACGTCATCCTGAACATCGGCAACGAGCCGATCGGCAACAACGCGGTCACCCCGAACTGGACCGACGCGACCAAGAGCGCGATCCAGCGGCTGCGCAACGCCGGGTTCCAGCACACCATCATGGTGGACGCGCCCAACTGGGGCCAGGACTGGTCGTTCACCATGCGCGACAACGCGCCGAGCGTGCTGGCGGCCGACACCACCGGCAACACCATCTTCAGCGTGCACATGTACGGCGTGTTCGACACCGCCGCCGAGGTGAACGCGTACGTCGACTCGTTCACCAGCCGCAACCTGGCGCTGTGCGTGTGCGAGTTCGGGGACAACCACTCCGACGGCAACCCCGACGAGGACACCATCATGGCCAAGACCCAGACCGCCGGCATCGGCAACATGGGCTGGTCGTGGAGCGGCAACGGCGGCGGCGTCGAGTACCTCGACATGGTGACGAGCTTCAACCCGGCCCAGCGCAGCACCTGGGGCAACCGCTACATCACCGGCGCCAACGGCCTGTCCACCACCTCCACCCAGGCCACCATCTACAACGGCGGCACCGGCGACACCCAGGCGCCGACCACGCCGGGCACGCCGAGCGCGTCCAACGTGACCTCGTCGTCGCTGTCGCTGTCGTGGACGGCGTCGACCGACAACGTGGGGGTGACCGGCTACGACGTGGTCCGCGTCTCGGGTTCGACGGAGACCGTGCTGGCCAGCCCGAGCAGCAACGCCGCGTCGCTGACCGGCCTCTCCTCGGGCACGCAGTACACCCTGGCCGTGTACGCCAAGGACGCCGCGGGCAACCGCTCGACCCGCTCGAACACCGTCAACGTGACCACGTCGGGCGGCGGCGGTGACACCCAGGCGCCGACCACGCCCGGGACCCCGAGCGCGTCCAACGTGACGTCGTCGTCGCTGTCGCTGTCCTGGACGGCGTCGACCGACAACGTGGGGGTGACCGGCTACGACGTGGTCCGCGTGTCGGGCTCGACGGAGACCGTGCTGGCCAGCCCGAGCAGCAACGCCGCGTCGCTGACCGGCCTGTCCGCGAGCACGCAGTACACCCTGGCCGTGTACGCCAAGGACGCGGCGGGCAACCGCTCGTCCCGCTCCAGCACGGTGAACGTGACGACGCAGTCCGGCGGCGGCACGGGCGGCTGCACGGCGACGTACGCCGTCACCAACCAGTGGCCGGGCGGCTTCCAGGCCGGGGTGATCGTCACCAACGGCAGCACCGCCAGCGCCAGCTGGACCGTGACCTGGACGTTCGCCAACGGGCAGACGATCACCCAGCTCTGGAACGCCCAGGACACCGCGAGCGGCGCGAGCCACACCGTGCGCAACCTGTCCTACAACGGCAACCTGGGCCCGAACGCGAGCACCTCGTTCGGGTTCACCGGGACGTGGAACAACTCGACCAACGCGGTGCCGGCGCTGACCTGTACCCGCAGCTGACGCAGCACTGCCCCGACGGCTCCGCCCGGAAACCGCGCACTGCGGTTCCGGGCGGAGCTGTTCAGTTCCCGACTATTACCATCTCCACGCGTATTGGGGAAATTAGGGCTTATTTGGAGGCATCAGCGTGTAAAGGCGTGATTTCTCATTCCGGGTAGTTAGCCTGGCGCACTGTCAGCGACACCACACGAGCTGGAGGGCATTCACGCTATGGGTCATCGGAGATCGCTGCCCGTCAGTGCGGCGCTGATGTCAGGAATCCTCACGATGGCGTTCCCGGGAGCGGCCGCGGAAGCCGCGCCGCCCAACGCGCCCGTCATCACCGAGCCCGGCGCGGACAACGCCATGGTCAGCGCCGCCGACGTGCACATGGAGTCGGCGCCGTTCGGCGACCCCGACGGCGACCAGCACCTGTGCAGCGAGTGGGAGATCACGACAGGCGGCGAGCGCGTCTGGGCCAGCGGCTGCACCGGCGGCGTGCTGCGCTACCACATCCACCTCGGCGACGGCGTGTTCGAGGGCTCGCACGCCGGGCGCAAGGACCTGGTCCCGGACAAGGACTACGAGCTGCGGGTGCGCTTCCGCGACAACAGCGGCGACGCCGACGACGAGTGGAGCGCCTGGTCGGAGCGGCCGTTCCGCACCCTGAAGGAGCAGAAGCCGCTGCCCGACGCTCCGCAGTGGGTGGTCAAGCAGGACGGTTACAAGGTCGAGGAGGTGGCCGGCGGCTTCCAGCTCCCGGTCAACATCGCCATGGTGCCCGGCCACGTCGCCGACCCGGCCAAGCCGATGTTCTACGTCACCGAGCTGTACGGCAAGATCAAGGTCGTCAAGGCCGACTACTCGGTCAGCACCTACGCCGACGACCTGCTCAACTACGACCCGTCCACGGTCTTCCCCGGCAGCGGCGAGATGGGCCTGGCCGGCCTGGTGATCGACCCGGCCTCCGGCGACCTGTTCGCGTCCATGGTCTACAAGGACGGCTCGGACTACTACCCGAAGGTCGTCCGCTTCCACAGCACCGACGGCGGCAAGACCGCCTCGTCGAAGAAGACCATCCTCGACCTCGACGACGAGCCGCAGAGCGCCTCGCACCAGATCTCCAACCTGAGCATCGGCCCCGACGGCAAGCTCTACGTGCACCTGGGCGACGGCTTCGAGCCCGGCACCGCGCGGGACAAGGACTCCGCCCGGGGCAAGGTGCTGCGGCTGAACCTGGACGGGACGGTGCCCAGCGACAACCCGTTCTACGACTCCGGCGACGGCATCAGCGCCAAGGACATGATCTTCGCGTACGGCCTGCGCAACCCGTTCGGCGGCGCCTGGCGCGCCGCCGACGGCCAGCACTACTCGGTGGAGAACGGCCCCGGCGCCAACGACCGGCTCGCCCGCATCACCAAGGGCACCGACTACGAGTGGGACGGCGACGTCGGCGACATGCGCAAGAAGGCGCTCTACTACTGGGAGCGCACGCACGCGCCGGTGAACATCGCGTTCACCGAGCAGAGCGACCACCACGCGGGCGGCTTCCCCGAGGACAAGTGGGGCCACGCGTTCGTCTCCGAGAGCGGCCCGACCTACGCCACCGGCCCGCAGGAGAAGGGCAAGCGGATCGTCGAGTTCTCGTTCAACGGCGACGGCTCGGTGGCGGCCCCGAAGACGCTGGTCGAGTACAACGGCGGCGGTAAGACCACGGTCGCGGGCCTGGCCGTGGGCCAGGACGGCCTCTACTTCACCGGCCTGTACCCGGACTCCGGCGCCGATCCGACCAAGGCTGGCGCCAAGATCTACCGCGTGCGGTACGCGCCGCAGCAGGACGCCTCGCCGGTGACGCTCTACGGCGACCGCGACTTCAAGGGCTCGTTCCAGGCGCTCGGCGCGGGCGTGCACGACGGCAGCAAGGGCGGGCTCGGCTCGGTCGGCAACGACAAGATGAGCTCGCTGAAGGTCGGCCCCGGCTACCGCGTGGTGGTCTGCCAGGACGACAGCGCCGCCGGGCGCACCAACGCGCTCAACCTGGGCCTGTGCCGCTACTACGGCCCCGGCCAGCACCAGTACGTCGGCGCGGACCTCAACGACAAGGCCTCGCTGGTCGCGGTCATGTCGACGGCGGCCCGCAACGGCACCGGCGCCACCGCGTACACCGGCACCGGCTTCGGCGGCGACGAGCAGCCGATGGGCGTCGGCGGGTACGAGGTCAGCGCGGGCGAGCTGCCCGATGTCGAGACCTCGACCAGCTCGCTGAAGGTCGACCCGGGCCACCAGGCGGTGGTCTGCCAGCAGGACCGCGAGGCCGGGGTGAACAGCGGCCAGGTCGGGCCGTGCCGGTTCTACGACGCGGGCGACCACACCACGCTGGGCGACAACTTCGACGACAGCATCCGGCTGATCGCGGTCGGCGGCCCGGCGGTGACCATGTTCAGCGAGGCCGGGCTCAAGGGCAACGCCCAGCGCTACACGCCCGGCATCCACGAGGCGGTCCGCGGCCAGTTCAGCGTGGTGGGCAACGACGCGATCACCTCGTTCCGGGTGGAGCCCGGCTACCGGGTGCTGGTCTGCAACAACGACAGCAAGTTCGCCAAGAACAAGGGCGACGTCGGCCCGTGCCGGCAGTACCCGGAGGGCGTGCACAACCTGCAGGGCACGCCCATGGACAACATCGCGTCCCTGATCACGGTGCTGGCCGGCCCGAGCAACGGCGCGCGGATGACCGTCTACCGCGACCGCGACTTCAAGGGCGTGTCCAACAAGTACGGCATCGGCGTCTACGGCGCGGCCGAGCTCGGCCCGGTCGGCAACGACAAGATCAGCTCGCTGAAGGTGGCCGCCGACCACCGGGCCGTGGTGTGCCGCCACGACCACGTCAAGGCCGACGTCAACGTCAGCCCGTGCCGCTACTACGCGGCCGGCGACCACAAGTACGTCGGCGCCGACCTCAACGACGACATCTCCCTGGTGGCCGTCGCCAAGTAGGGGATCACGATCACGCGAGGCCCATCTCCCCGGGCACCGCGAGCAGCCCCTGGGCCAGCTCCTGGACCAGGGGCTGCTGCCTGCCCTGCCGGGTGACCAGGCTGATGTAGCGGCTCGGCGCGGGCGCGCGCAGGGCCAGCACGGACACCCCGGCGGGCGGCCCGGTCAGCGACACCGACGGGATCAGGCCGATGCCGACCCCGGCCGCGATCAGCGACACCGCGAAGCCGTAGTCGGTGGTGCGGCACGACACGTTGACCTCGAACCCGGCGATGGCCGCGTACCCGTCGAGCAGCTCGCCGACCGGCACGCAGCCCTGCACCCAGCGCTCGCCCGACAGGTCGGCCAGGTCCACCTCGCCGCGCCCGGCCAGCGGGTGGGCGGCCGGGACCACGATCCGCATCGGATCGTCGAGCAGCGGCGTCAGGGCCAGGCCGGACCGGTCGCCCGGCCGCACCGGCGGCGGGCCGTCGAAGTGGTACACCAGCGCGAGGTCGGCGCGGCCCTCGCGGACCAGGGTCAGGCTCTCCTCGGTCTCGGCCTCCAGCACGGTGATCTCGGCGCGCGGGTGCGCGGCGGAGAACCCGGTCAGCGCCGCGGGCAGCAGCAGCTGGCCGCCGCTGATGAAGGTGGCGACGGTGAGCCGCTCGGCGTCGCCCTGCGCCAGCCTGCTGATCCGCTCCTGCGCGTGCAGCAGCTCGGCCAGCACCACGCCGGCCGACTCCACCAGCACCCGGCCCGGCCCGGTCAGCGTGGTGCCGCGGGTGGTGCGCTCGACCACGGGCGTGCCGAGGCTGCGCTCCAGCGCGGCGATCTGCTGGGACACCGCCGACGGGGTGAGCAGCAGCGCCGCCGCCGCGCCGCTGAAGCTGCCGTGCTCGGCCACCTCGCGCAGGATGCGCAGCCGCTGTACGTCGATCATCAGGACCTCTCGGCTGTTAGAAGAACTGCAAGCCGCGTTAGCAAGTCATCACTACCGCTAACAAGCCTACCGCGCGAGGCTGTGTCCATGAAGCGTCAAGCCTGGCTCCTGCTGGCCGCGATGTCCGTGCTCTGGGGCATCCCGTACCTGTTCATCAAGATCGCCCTGACTGAGCTGTCGCCGCCGATGGTCGTGCTCGGACGGACCCTGATCGCGGCGGTGGTGCTGCTCCCGCTGGCGTACGGCAAGGGCGCGCTGGGCGCGCTGCGCGGCAGGTGGGCCGCGGTCGGGGCGCTGTCGGTCAGCCACGTGGTGGCCCCGCAGCTGCTCATCACGTACGGCGAGGTCCACATCAGCTCGTCGCTGACCGCGCTGCTGCTGGCCGCCCAGCCGCTGGTCATCGTGCTGCTCGCGCTGCGCTTCGACCCCACCGAGCGGGCCGGGTCCCGCAAGCTGCTCGGCCTGCTGGTCGGCCTGGTCGGGGTGGCCGCGGTGGTCGGGTTCGACCTCGGCGGCGGCGACCGCCTGGAGCTGCTCGGCGCAGGCCTGGTCCTGCTGGCCGGCGTCGCGTACGCCGGAGCCACCACGCTGGTGAAGAAGAAGCTCGCCGACGTGCCGCCGCTGGGCGTGGTCGCCGGCACCACCGGCATCGCCAGCGTGCTGCTGCTGCCCGCGGGCCTGCTCACCGCACCCGCCGCGCTGCCCGGCCCGGACGTCGCCGCGGCCGTGCTGGCGCTCGGCCTGCTCTGCACCGCGCTGGCCTTCATGGTCTACTACCGCCTGATCGCGCTGGCCGGAGCGGCCTCGGCCTCGCTGGTCTCCTACACCAGCCCTGCCGTCTCCGTCCTGCTCGGCGCGACCCTGCTCGCCGAGCCCCTGACCCCCGCCACCGTCCTCGGCTTCGCCCTCATCCTCCTCGGCTCCTGGCTCGCCACCCGCAAACCCACCCCCACCCGGCCCACCCCGGCCACCCGCACCACCCCACCCACCCCGGCCCCCGCCCTGGCAGGTCGATCATGAACCAATGGCACGGGTGAGCGGCGTGTCGCGTCCACAGCCTCCTGATCGACTTCCACCTGCCGCGCCAGGCCGGCGGGATCGATCAGGGGGCTGTGGTGTGGTCGGGTGAAGCGAGCCGTGGTGAATCCGCGCCGCCGGATACGGGTCCGGCGGATGCGAGCGACCGGATCGCCTGCCCCGGTCACTCGCGAAGGTCAGTTCGATCATCGTAGACTTACCCATGGTCAGGCGTTGCGGGTGATGATTTACCGACGGTAGGTGGCGGTTCGGTGACGAGAGAGCGGATCCTGGCGGTCGCGGCAGCCCTCTTCGCCGAGCGGGGATACCGGGCGACCTCCATGCAGGAGATCGCCGACCGCGTCGGTATCACCAAGGCGGCGCTCTACTACCATTTCGCCGCCAAGGAGGACGTGCTCCACGAGCTGACCGGCCCGGTGCTGGACGATCTCGAAAACGCCCTGAACGAGGCCGAGGCCGGCGGCGATCCCGAGGCGGTGCGCTGGCGGGCGATCGAGGCGTTCGTCGACGTGCATCTACGCCACCGTGACACGCTGCTCATGCTGGTCCGGGACATGACGCTGCTCGTGCAGGCGCCGGTCGCGGACCGCTTCAAGGCCGCGATCGCGCTGGCCAACACGCTCGTGAGCGGCCCGCATCCCGGGCTGGCCCAGCGCGTACGCGCGGCTCAGGTGGTTGCCGGGCTGGCGGATCCGGTGGTGATGTTCCGGGACGTGCCGACCGCCCGGCTTCGGCGGCTGATCCTCGACGGCGCCCGCACGCTCCTGACGGCCGGCGTCCCGACGGCCGGCGGCCCGCCGCCACGCGGCGAAGGCCCTGTCGCCGGAGAGCGTGCCCGTCCCCGTACGGGCGGGCGCCCCGCGGCGCTGACCGCGGAGGACGCGCGAGAGATCCGCCGCCTGCGTGAGACCGGCGAACTCGGCATCGACGAGCTGGCCGAGCGGTACGGAGTCTCCCGGGCCACCGTCTACCGGAGTCTCAAAACAGAGTGACGTTTTGCGAGATGGGCGACAGGTTTTGAGACAGTGTGACGCCGGTGCGACACCCGGCACGGCCACGGTCGGCAAGCCACGGGAGCCGCGGTCCCGCAAGCGTTGAAGGAGGGTCATGTTGTACGGCCGGGCGGTCGAGCAGTCCGTCATCGACCAGATGCTGCACGCCATGCACGACAACCGGGCGGGCTCTCTCGTCGTCCGCGGCGAGGCAGGCATCGGCAAGTCGGCGTTGCTGGACTATGCCGCCGCGGTCCCGCACACCCGGGTGCTTCGGGTCACCGGAGTGGAGTCCGAGGCGGAGCTGCCGTTCGCCGCACTGCACATGCTGCTGCGTCCGGTGCTCGACCGGACGGAGGCCATACCTCGGCAGCAGGCCGAGGCACTGCACAGCGCGTTGGGCATGGGCGGCGCCGAGCGCGGTGACCGCTTCCTCGTCGGACTGGCCACGCTCAACCTGCTGGTGGAGCTGTCGGCGCAGCAGCCCCTGGTCTGCCTGTTCGATGACGCACATTGGCTGGACGGCGAGTCGGCCGACGCGCTGCTGTTCGCGGCGCGCCGGCTTCATGCCGAGCCCGTCGCCGTGCTGTTCGCCGCGCGCACCGGAGCGTCCTTCCCGGCGACCGGCCTGCCCGAGCTCCAGCTGGGCGGGCTGGATGTCACAGCCGCCCGGCAGCTGCTGGCCGACCGCACCGGAGCCCTGCCGCCGGCGGTTCGCGACCATCTCGTCGCCGAGGCGCACGGCAATCCGCTCGCGCTCATCGAGCTTCCGCGCATGCTCACGGCCGAACAGCGGGCGGGGGTGCTGGGCCCCGTCTCCTACGCTCCGGGGCACCGCGAGCCGGTAGCCGATCGGGTGCTCGCCGGCTTCCGCGACCGGGTCGTCGCGTTGTCCGAACGCACCCGCTCATGGCTGCTCGTGACGGCCCTCGACGACTGCGGCGAGCTCGGCGTGCTCATCGAGGCGGCGAGCCGGCTCGGCGCCACGCTCGCCGATGCCGCCGCGGCCGAGCGGGCGGGCCTCATCCGTGTCACGGCTGAGGGCGTCTCCTTCCACCATCCCCTGGTCCGGGCGGCGGTGCTGCAGGTGTGCGACATCGCCGCTCGGATGGCCGCCCATCACGCGCTCGCCGGGACGGTCGACGCCGACCGGCGGGCCTGGCATCTTGCCGCTGTCACCATGGCGCCGGACGAGCAGGTGGCCATGGAGCTGGAGCGGCTGGCCCTGCGGGGGCAGCAGCGAGGGGGCCAGGCGGCGGTGTCGGCCGCCTACGCCCGAGCGGCCGAGCTGTCGCCGAACCGGTCCCAGGCCGTCCGGCGGTATGCCGCTGCCGCACGCCGCGCCGCGGAGGCCGGCCTGTGGCAGCGGGCCGCGGCACTGGTCACCCGGGCCGGTGCCGAAACGACCGCGGAACCGCTGGACGTGACCGTCGTGGCCGAGCTCGCCGAGGTGCGCGCCCGGCTGATCTTCGAGGCGGGTCGCCCGCTGGAGGCCGCGCAGGTGCTCCTGGACGGGCTGCCGGCCGGTGGCGACCATCCCGGCAAGGTGTCGCTGCTCGGTCTCGCGGCCTACTACACCTGGACCAGCACCGTGCATCCCGACCAGGTCGAGCTGATCCGGCGCGTCGAGGCCATGACCCCGCCGGGATGCGCGGTCGAGGCGATCAACCGCGACTTCCGCGCGGCCCTCGAAGGAGGCAGCGCGGTCACCGCGCTGGCACCGTCCCCGCCGCAGGACGCGCCGTTCGACCTGCGGATGGTCGTCGCCTTCCAGGCCCTCGCCCGGGCCGACCGGCACCGGATGACCGCCGACGCCGAAGCGCTGGTCGAGGAGTGCCGCGCGGAGGGCCGCCTGGGCCGGTTGCCGCAGGCGACAGTGGTCCTGACGATCGCCCGGCTGCTCGACGGCCGGCATCCCGCCGCGCGGGCGACCGCCGCCGAAGGGCTGGCTCTCGCCGCTGACATGGACCAGCCCGTGTGGCGCGGCTACCTGGCCGGTGTGCACGCCTGGCTGTCGGCGGTCGCCGGCGACGAGCAGTCGTACGCGGCCTTCGCGGCCGAGGCGCAGCAGCGCGTCGACGCCCTGGTGTGGATGCCGGGCCGCTGCTGGGCCGAGTACGCCGGCGCGCTGCTCCACCTCGGGCTGGGCCGCTACGAGGCGGTGCTCGACCGGCTCGACCTGGTGGCGCGAGGTCCGTCACGGCACGCGTTCATCTGGCGCTATGCCTGGCCCGACTACATCGAGGCCGCCGTCCGGACAGGCGAGCCGCGGCGCGCGGAGGGGCTGCTCTCCCAGTACGCCGACTGGGCGCAGGCCACCGGTCGGGCGGGGACGCTCGCCGTCCTGCACCGGTTGCGGGCGCTGACGGCCGACGACGCGGCCGGACCGCTTTTCGAACGGGCTCTTGAGCTGCACTCTCAGCATGAGCAGCCGTTCGACCTGGCCCGGACGCGGCTGGTGTACGGCGAGTGGCTGCGCCGTCGGCAGCGACGCGGTGAAGCCCGCCCGCATCTGGCGGCCGCCCGGGAGGCGTTCGACCGGCTGGGCGCCGCGCCGTGGTCGTCGCGAGCGGTGGCTGAGCTGCGGGCCGCCGGCTTCTCCGTGCCCGCAAGCGCCGGCAGCGACCCGCTGGCTGCGCTGACACCGCAGGAACTCCAGGTGATCCGGCTCGCGGTCACGGGCGCGACCAACCGCGAGATCGCCGCCCAGCTGTTCCTCAGCCCGCGTACCGTCGGCCACCACCTGTACAAGGCCTTCCCCAAACTCGGTGTCACCTCCCGCACCGAACTGGCCAGGCTGGCGCCCATCACGTAGTCCGGGGCGGGAGGCGCGCGGTCAGGCCTCCCGCGCTTCGCTTCGCAGGGCGTGGTTCTCCTGGATGAGGAACACGATAAGAAGTCCGCTCATCAGCAGGTGGCCGCCCGCCGTGTACAGGCCCGGGAAGTAGCCGCCCTTGATGATGGGGAAGACGAAGTGCGCGATCCCGTTGAGCAGCCCGGCACCCAGGGCGTACCACCAGAGGAAGAAGTTGGCCACGCGGATGCGGTAGAGCGCGCCGGCCCCGGCGAAGAAGTACAGCGCGCCGAAGCCGAAGACGAACACCAGCAGGAACTCTCGTTCCGGCCAGTCGCGCGGAGAATCGAACAGCTCCACGATCTCGTGCGGGAAGCCTCCGGTGTACTCCTCCGCCATGTGGATGAGCTGGAACCCGACCGCGCACAGGTAGGTCGCGATCACCTTGCGGGACTTGACCGGGTGCACGTAGCTGAACGAGATCCACCCCGTCCAGCCCAGCACGCTGGCGAGGGCGAGGACGGCGGCGCCCTGCAGGGGCAGGGTGAGCAGCGCCCAGGTGGCGAAGCCCGCGGCGAGCACGGCCATGACCACCGCCGAGTACGGCTCAGGTCGATTGTTCGGGGTCGTTGATGCAGTCATGGAAGCCGACCCTAGGAAGGTCGGCGTGCCGGCCGCTTCGGCAAGGTGACTGGTGCGCGCCGGCTGCCCGCCGGCCCGGCTAGGTAATCCGACCAGAGTTCGCGCGGCAAGGTTCCGATCACGACACCGGCGGGTCCGGGTCAGCGCACCCGCCGGTAGATGATCGGCTGCGCGGCGACGCCGTTGGCCTTGAAGTTGGCCAGGACGAAGCTGCGGAACGTGGGACGCAGGAGCAGGCTGGGCAGGAAGGTCCGCAGGCTCGGCCAGCTCGCGTGGTTGATGATGCCGTACTCGGCCGGCTCTCCCGCCAGCGGCCGCATGAGGGCGGAGTTGGGCAGCGCGGTCTTGGCCTGGAACCACCCGGCGGTGTACTCCCACACCTTCAGCAGGGTCTCGGGGTCGTCGGCGTAGAAGTAGTTGAACAGGAACGCGTGATCCTCGCCGTGGTCGACGTCGCCGAGGCGGGCGGCGTTCGCGGCCACGGTCTCGTGCGTCCGGCGGGACGCGGCACGCACCGTGGCGGCCAGCTCCAGGTAGGCGCGGCTCTCCCGCAGCCGCAGCGCGGTCTGCGGGCTGTCGGTGCGGGCCAGGACGACCAGGTCGTAGCGGGCGGGGCTGATGCCGCGAGCCGCCAGCAGGCCGTCGCCTTCACCGGGTGGGCGCAGGACGGCTTGAAAGACGTCGACCTCCAGCGCCTCCAGCCGGCGGGCCTGCTCCCTGGCCTTGGCGGCGAGCGGGGAGACCGCTGAGGGCAAGGGCCCGCGCCAGGTGCCGACCTGCGCGGCAAGCAGCAGGAAGCCATCGCCGGTGGGTTTCAGGAGACGGGCCTTGACGGCGTGGCGGTCGTTCACGAGTCTCATGCCCGGAAGATCGAAAGTACGGCTTTTCGCGCGCTATTCTGCGTGACGCCTACCGCGATGGCAACTCCAGAGTCACATACGCGCAGCACATCGCGTTGCATGGGC